>CANNLR010000009.1 GCA_947505635.1 Chlamydiota bacterium | reverse complement strand
ATTCTTTCTATTTGAGCAGAGGAGAGTCTTTCATCCCAAAAAAGGCAAGGGACAGAGAGAAAAAGACTCAGTCCTTCACCGAATGCTTTAGCTAATAAAGCCATCTCACCCTCTTGACCGTTAAGTAGTAGAGGGAGTCCTATGACGAGAAGGTCGACAGGTCCGAAATGGGCTGTTTTAGTTTGGATCTCTTTATAGGTATTTTGGATTTTCTTTTGACGAATAAAGACTTGAAAAGGGGAGGCTATAATTTTCCGTTCATCGGAGTTGGCCACTCCGATGCGAACTTTACCGTAATCAAAAGAAAGGATTCTTCCCAAAATTATTCCCTATTTACTTTTTTGATATGCCAAAGCGGCTGCTATAAAATCTTTAAATAGAGGATGAGCATCGGTTGGTTTGGATTTAAATTCAGGATGGAACTGTACTCCAACCATCCAAGGATGATCTTTTATTTCAGTGATTTCACAAAGGTGACCTTTTTCTAGGTATCCTGAAAAGACAATTCCTTTCTCTTCCATTCTTTCTTTATAGACATTGTTAAATTCCCAACGATGACGGTGTCTTTCTGAAATGAGAGTTTTTTGGTAGGCTTTTTCTGCTTTAGAGCCTGGCTTTAATATGCAGTTATAGGCCCCAAGACGCATCGTTCCTCCAATGTCTGTTACCCCTTGCTGCTCACTTAAAAGAGAAATGATAGGGTGAGGGGTAGAAGGATTAGCTTCTGTAGAGTGAGCCTCTTTTAGTCCTAAGACGTGTCTTGCAAATTCTACACAAAGAACTTGCATTCCTAGGCAAAGACCAAAATAAGGAATCTTTTTTTCTCTACATAGCTTGGCTGTTAAGATTTTCCCCATCCAACCTCTTTCTCCAAATCCACCAGGAACTAGATAGCCGTCGCATCCTTGAAGGGCTTCTTCGACATTTTCCCATTCAGCAAATTTTTCAGCATCAAGAGGTCTAATTTCGATATCGATATTGTTTGCAATAGCTGCGTGATCAAGAGCTTCAAATACGCATTTATAAGCATCTTTATGTTGTAGATATTTTCCAACAATTCCAATGGTTACTTTTCCTTTAGGATGGTAAAGCTGATTTAACATGGCTTCCCATTTTGAGAGATCAATTTTAGGAGACTCTAGGGAAAGAAGAGTGCAAATTTTTTGATCTAACCCTTGTTTATGAAGGAATATAGGTACTTCATAGATGCTTCTTGGAACATCAGGCTCATCGAAGACGGCTTCTTTAGGGACATTGCAAAACAAGCTGATTTTATCTTTGATTTCTTCAGAAAGACTTTCTTCGCAGCGACAAAGGACAATATCAGGGATGATTCCAATGCTTCGTAAAAGTTGAACAGAGTGCTGTGTCGGTTTAGTTTTAACTTCTCCGGCAGCTTTCAGGTAAGGAACATAAGTAAGATGGATATTTAGACAATCTTTTGCTCTTTCGTAGCGAAACTGTCTTATGGCTTCGAAAAATGGAAGAGATTCAATATCTCCAACTGTTCCCCCAATCTCTACCATGACAACATCAATATTAGGCTCGATTAAAGAAGCTTGAATAATCCGTTGTTTGATCTCATCGGTTACATGAGGAATAACTTGAACCGTTTTTCCTAAGTAGTCGCCTCTTCTTTCTTTTTTAATCACAGTGTCGTAGATCTGTCCTGATGTGGCGTTAGAGGCTTTGGATAGGTGCGCATTAGTGAAACGAAAATAGTGCCCTAGATCTAAATCAGTCTCAGCGCCATCATCTGTTACATAGACTTCCCCATGTTGAAAAGGATTCATAGTTCCTGGATCGACATTAAGATAGGGATCAAGCTTCAACATAGAGACTTTCAATCCTCGAGCTTCTAAGAGAGTAGCAACAGAGGCAGATGTGAGTCCTTTTCCTAAAGAAGAAACAACTCCACCGCTCATAAAGATAAATTTAGTTTGCATGATTTTTTTAGACCTTACTTTTCTAGTAAAAGAGGATTTTAAAGCCCTATCTCATAAAGATCAATTTAAATGATTGTTATAGGATTGGAATAAATTATTTTAATGTTTTTTTCTGAGAAGAGTAGACGTTTTGAGATTTTATAGAGGCTTCTTGAAAGGGGGATGAGGTTGTTCCTCCTAGAGACTTTAAAGAAGATTTGTTTTGAGTCTCATCTTCAACGGGAGAATCATCAGAAATGAAGCCTAGGGGGGTATCTATTCTATGAAATGTAAAAATACCCAGCATAGGGAAAACAGGGCTAGAGTCTGAAGAAGAGGATTCTTCGCTTAATTCGGCGGGGGATGTGATTTTTGTTTTTTTTTCTTGCTTTGCAGGAGTAGGGATATAAGATCGTAAGAAGAGGGACGAAATAGGAGGCTCAAGGTCTTTTGGATTAAGGAGACTTAAAGTCTTGCGGGGAGGAGATCTATGAATGGATTTGATAAGGTCCATGTTAGCCTTGTTTTTTAGTTAGCTATAATGACATTAACAAATAGTCCTGTTTTACCCCAAGGGTAAGAAGCTTTTTTAGAAAAAAGAAGAGAAAAAGCTTTAGAGTAGTCCGAAAGAGGGAAGCTGACTGTGATGATTTTAGTCCCAGCTTGTAAGGTTTCTAGTTTGGCAATCATAGAAAGGAGAAAGTTTTCTTCTAGGCAAAGAGCATAAAAATAAAGCACTGTCCCTTCACTAAGATCTGCCTGACTCATATCTTCACATACAAATTGAGGTGGATGAGATAAGGAGGCTGCTATTTTTTTTGCTTCTTTACAAAATAGGGGAACGATATCGATTCCCATGCATTCACAGTTAAAAACAGTTGAGACAAAAAAGACATTGCGGCCCCTGCCACAGCCCAAATCAATAAAACAGTCTTCTTTTTTTAAGTTCATTTGAATGAGGATGCTATAAAGTTCTGTTAGGGGTGTCTCTCCGTATACATGAACCTGTTTTAGCCCCCGGCTTTGCATGAAGTTTTTACAGATGAGGTAAGGATTTTGCTCTTGGTAAGACTGCTTTAAGAAAAGATCCGCTTGTTTAAAAAGGGTGTTTTTATAAAAAAATCTACGAACTTTTAGTTCTTCCATCAAGTTAAACAAAAAGAGCTTTAGACGGATAAAAGGGAGAAAAAAAGCCTCACCAAGCAACTTCAAAACCTGGAGGCACAGCAAGGAAGGTTAGTGGATCTAGGTTGGCTTGTGTAAGAGCTTGGAATAGATCGTAAGGGGGGCGATCTATTTCCTCATCAGAAAGTCTAAATGTATTCCAATGCATGCCGATGCTTTGTTTAGAAGATACCTCTTGATGAATTTTCACAGCTTGCCAAGGATCAATATGGACAGGGGACATAAATCTTCTAGGAATATAGCTTCCAATAGGAATCAAAGAAAGATCCATATGAGACCATTTTTCTCCAATAGCTTTAAAATCTACTGGATTATATCCGGTATCACCCACAAAATAGAGTCTTTTTATGGAGGAGGGTTCAAAGAATTCTACTACCCACCCTGCCCAAAGAGTTTTTCCTGTATCTTGTAACCCTCTTCCTGAAAAATGTTGAGCCGGAACGGCTGTAAATTGTAAGGTGTTAGAGGCGTTAGTAGAACAGTGAATAGGGAAGCTTTCCCACCATCCAAGCTCTTTTACAGAAGTGATCCCTATATTTAGAAACCATTTTTTAACCCCTAAAGGAACCCACCAGTGGATGTTGGGATAGAGTTTATGCAGCTGCATAACCGTTTGTTTATCTAGATGATCGTAGTGGTTATGGCTGATTAATACATGATCTACTTTTTCAAGATCTTCTATCGATAAAGGAGCTTGATGTTTTCTAATAGGGCCAAGAAAGCTCACAGGAGAACATCTTTTCCCCCAGATAGGGTCTGTTAAAAGATGAACACCATTTATTTTAATAAAAAAAGTGCTGTGATTAATCCAGAGGGCTTTTGGATGGGATGAGCCTGCCGAAATGGGTCTTAGCGGATATTGAAAATTGGGGGGCCTTTGAGAAAGATCTAGGCTGTCATCGAAATAGCCCATCTTCCATAAAAGAGCATCTTTTATCTTTCTTTTGTCATCTACGATATGAGGATTGAAAAACCTTTTTTTCTTTAAGTCCCAAGGCTGCATAAAAAACTCATCTTTTAACAAGGTAGATCTCCTTTTTTAGCAAGATCTAGTAAAACACTGGTAGGAAGTGAGAGTTTTTCATGAAACTGCATAGGTCCGGGAGATAGATAAGCATCTTCTAAAGTCCAGCCCTTTTTTTGTTTTATAAAACAAGTAAAAGCGGCCCCTTCACAAGAAACTAAAGCTTTTTGAATGACAGGTTTTTTCTTATCTTTACGAACTTCTATATGAAGCAAAGAGGTGAGCGGAACGCCACCGATTCTCCAATTTGCAAGGGGCTGATCTAGGTTAGACACAAATGTCATATACCCCGAGGCGCCTGCTTGAAATAGAAGAGCAGATCCAAGGCCTAATGCATAACAATAAGCAGCATCAAAATCAGAGGGGATGGCGCATCTTCCTTCATAACCTAAAAAATGGGTCATAGGATGAAAAGGTCCAGAAAAAAGACCTTGGCTTTTTCTTTTTTCTAATTCTTTTCCAACTAAGTCGGCTAAAAGTTTTTCTGTTTCTATTAAAGAAACTTGCACATTGCCATGAGGGTCCCTTCGCAAGAGTATTTGCTTTTGAATCGGTTCGGGAAGAGAATCAAAACACTTTTTTGCTTTTTCAGAAAGGCTTGCAATGATGACAAAAGAGGAAGATGTTTCTTGCCTACTAAGAGCTGTGTTGAGTTCTTGGATTAAAGAGGCGATTTCTGGGATGAATTCAATGAGCCCCTCAGGAATTAAGATGACACCGTAGTTTTTTCTAAGTTTAGAGCGCTCTATGATAAGATCGCAAAGATCAGCTACAATCTGAGCTAGAGTCTCTTTTTTTTGATGAACATCTTCTCCAATAAGAGCGTAGTTAGGATGGGTAGCTAGGGCGCATTCTAAGGTGACATGGGAAGCAGACCGTCCCATGAGCTTAATGAAATGGGTATATTTTTGTGCAGACTTAGCATCTTTGCAAATGTTGCCAATAAGCTCTGCATAAACCTTACAAGCTGTATCAAATCCAAAAGAGATAGGGACGTAAGCATTTTTAAGGTCTCCATCAATTGTTTTAGGAACGCCTATAACCTTTGTCTTAGAGTTATTGCTTAAAAAGAATTCTGCTAACATGGCCGCATTAGTGTTGGAGTCATCGCCTCCAATAATAACAAGACCATCAAGGGTTAGCTTTTGACAAGTTTCTAAGACAGATTGCATCTGTTCTTTTGTTTCAATCTTAGTTCTTCCTGATCCTAAAAGATCAAATCCTCCAAGATTCCTATAATTATCAATATCTTGTTTTGAAAGCTCTTTATAAGACCCTGAGATGATTCCTCCTGGGCCTCCTAGAAAACCAATTAGATGACCGCCCTCTAAGGCGTCAAAAAGTCCTGCTAAGATATTATGTCCTCCTGCAGCTGGGCCTCCTGAGAAAACAGCTCCTATTTTTAAAGGAGAAAGGGTCTTCTTTGGTCCTAAGGTTCCTTCTAAGAGGGGAAGATTTGCTGTATTTGGAAATAAAGAAGAAATATCCTCAGAACAGTTTTCGATTTTTTTCGATGAAAAAGAAATCAAAGATAGATCTTGTAAAAGATCTGGTCTTATATGAGGGGATTTCATTCTTAACGATTCAAGAGGACTTCTTTCCATTTCTATCTCCACGTGTCTTAGGAACATCCATTCCTAAAGGTAACTTATTTCTTCTTTTTACAGAAGAGATGATTTTAAGTCTATTTTAGATGCTGTGCATAGAAGTTGTAAACCCTGCCGCAACGATTTTTTGATTTGAAACCTTGTAGTTTTTCTTATTATGAGATAAGTCTTTGTTCCATCGACATAGGGGGTAGAGTTCTTTTCTTAAAGGGTGATCGTTATTGACCAAGTTGTAAATTCCACTTAAATGATGCTCTAAACAAAAAGCTATAGCAGAAACGATGTCCTCTTGATGGATGTGATTTGTAGGTTCTTTTCCCGTCCCTGGAAGCTCCTTATTAGATAGCCTAAGAGCTCTTACCTCTATTTCACGATCAGGACCAAAGATCCCTCCTAATCGCAAAACACAAGTTGTAGCGCACTCTAAAAGGAGGTTTTCTGTTTCCAGTAAGATCTTTCCATTTTCTGATATAGGATTTAAAACCACATCTTCTCTTGCCCATTCATCTTCTATTCCTTCATAGACACCTGTGCTACTTGTATAAAGAAGGTAAAAAGGTTTTTTTCTTTCCTTTAAAATAGAAGAGATTCTTCTTGCCATAGCTAGATAAGTATCTTCATAACTTTGCTTATTTTTAGGAGCGATAAGAAGGATCATCCCATCGCACTTTTCAACAGCCCTTTCTAGATCCTCTGAAGACTTTAGTAAGATGACTTCTTTTGCACTATCTTTAAGAAGACCTACTCTATTTTCATCTGTTGTCGTCACATAAATTTCGTGCTCTTTACCTTTAAGATAATGCAGTAGAGCCATCCCGACATATCCAGCGCCGACTATTAGAAGTTTCATGAATTAATAGCGACTGGCGCCTCTATGGGGGTTGCTTTAAAATCTAGTTGAGCTAAGATTGTTTTGCTTTCTATATTAAAAGTATCAGGCATAGTGACTTTACAGGAGTATTTAGCATAGCCAAGAGGACGATCTTCACCATTATCCTTATTCAGGTATGTTACATAGAAATCTGTAGTGAATGTATAGGCGTTATTTATTTTTTGGAGGTGTATAGATAAAGGTGTCTTTCGTGCAGTATCTTTCGTTGGCTGAATATTAAGCTCTAGTAATGTAGAATCATCTGAAATTTTGGCTAATATTATACCTGGAAGGCTTTGGTAGAGAAAATTTTGGATATGTGAAGGAATGTCTTGTAGAGAAGATGTTAAATCTTCTGTTGGGGATATAGCGTCTTTTTCTTTTATATAGATTAAAGCACCTCTTCCTATATCTAGTTGTATGGCGTTGTGAAGGTCTCTAACGGCTGTTTCGGGATCTTTTTGTAGCTCATTGAAAAAATCAAGGTTTTTTATTGTAATGCGTAAGATGACTCCTTGTTCATATGCACGGAGCTTATTTGCAGCAGTAGTATATTTGATTTCATTAGGGTTTGGAGTTGGATCTGCAGTGTTTATGAGATTCTTTATAGTAGGATACTTTTTCAAGAAGTCTCCTACAAGCATATCGGTAGAGCGATCAAAATCGGTTCGTTTACTTAAGAAATTAGAGATCAGCAGACGTAAATTATTTTCTTGGGCTGTTGTGAGGGGCTCCTTAAACTGACTTGAAATAATAGACGTTTGACATTCTCCAGTTTTTTCATCCAATATTTTTCGAAATTCTCGTTGCTTACTACATAAAAAAAACTCTAGCTTCGATGCGGGTTTCTTATGGCATTCGACTGTAATCGAAGGACTAGTGGAGTCTAAAACTTTAGGAATCGTAGTAGAGTAAGAGATGTGATGTAAGGACTCCAGTGTTTCTGGAGCATCTGGGGCAGATGGACTTATTGAAAATTCTCCTTCCACCTTAAAAGAATTTTTAAGCTTTGTAAGGGTGATCGCCGTAGAGAAGGATGAATCCATTTGAATAGTAGGTAGGGTCTTTTGAAGAGGTGTATAGATATTCCCCGGAAGACTTTCTGTAAGAGACATAAGGATGTGTGGTGGGATATCTTTCAATTGCGTTGTATAGTTTTCAATTGTGAGAAGAGTCGGAATTTTATTTTCTATAATTGTAATTTTATTCCCTTTTTCTATCAAATCCTTAATTTTTTTTTCAAAAAAAATACGAGGATTTTCTGTGTTTTTAGTATCGGAGATAAACCCAGAATTCCAATCTATCTTTAAAGGTGGAATAGGACAGTAATCAGCAAATTCCCTCAAAATATTTCTTCGATTACTTTTTTCGAAACTGGCTATTTCTCGATGCTTTTTAACGTGGTCTATGGCGTCGTTTACTGTGTATCCTTCATATTTAATAAGGTAAGCTGCAACGGTCATAGGAGATCGGCCTTGGCCAGCTTTACAGTGAACATAGACATCCTTTCCTGTGGAGATAGTATCATAGATTTCATCAGCTGCTTTGTTTAAGTTTTCCATTGTTAGAGGTTCATGGTCTTCGACTCTTATAGTCTCTTGAGTAATTCCTGCGGTTTCAAACTCCTTTTTGCTCCATGGAATAGATAGAAATTCCGGCAAAAGTTCTTTCTCTTCTACAATGGATAACACTTTTCCTATATTACCTTTTTCAAATAATTCTCTCTGCTTTGAACTGTATTTGTTAGGTAATGTGCCTAGGTGGATTTTTCCCGACGTTATTTCCTTAGATGCTGGATCAGGAGGAATCCCTTTGATAGCCTGTTTTTGTTGAAAAGTGAACTGAGGTGTGATGTCCTTGATTTCATCAAACCCAAGTTCTCGTAAAGGAGAAAGTTCTCTTCTAGTTTTAGGATTAAGATAGGTCTGTGTTCCCAATATAAGAAGGCCGATAACAAGAGCAGCAACAGCAGCAGCAGCTAGTATCCAACCGGGTGGAGTTAGAAGAACTCCAACTAAGACTAGAGCAACAACAGCTGTTAGCACAACAACAGCAGCCGTTTTAAGGAAGTTAGAGTTAGTGATAGAGGAAACTCTGTCAGAAAAAGTTATTTTAGCTAGTGTCTTGATTTTTGAGTCTGTATCGCTTGATGAAGTGTTGGGGGTGGAAGTGGCATTGGTGATTCCTAAGGGGCTTTGGTTGTTTATCTTCATAAAAATGCCTAGTTATTTATCTTCTATTTACCATCTGTCAGTAAATATGTATATTTTTTTATTGTATTATAAGAAAAAAATAGAGAAGTTGAGGAGTTAAGAGGAAAGGGAGTTGATGATGAAAGAGGATGTTTTTTCCTATGTTAATGGAATGAATGCGACTTTCTTAGAGGGAATTTATCAAAAGTACTTGGAAGATCCATTACTAGTAGATCCTTCGTTTAGAGGTTTTTTTGCGGGGATGGCATTAGCTAAACAGTCTTTAGGAAAAGAGGGTGGAGATAGTAGAGTCATTCATTTAATTGAATCTTATAGGAAACATGGACATAAGAGGGCTTTATTAGACCCATTACAAGAAGCTCTAGGTAAGATTCAGGAGCTTGATCTTGCTACTTTGGGATTTTCTCAAGAAGATCTTTCTTTGGAAGTGCCAACATTTGGCCTTTTACAAGAAAAGAGTGTCTCCTTAGATACCCTTATCAAAACTTTAGAAGAAAAATACTGTCAAGGCATTGGGTTTGAAATAGAGGGACTATCAGAAGAGATAAGAGAGTGGATAAGATCTCAGATAGAAAAACGAAAGATAAAGCTTTCTTTAGAAGATCGGTTACAAATTTTCGAAGACATTATGCAAACGGAGCTGTTTGAAACATTCTTACATATCAAATACCCAGGTCAAACAAGATTTTCCTTAGAAGGGGGAGAAACCTTGATTCCTCTTTTGCGCTCGATTCTCGAGTTTGGAGCAAAGATTGGATTTGAAGAAGTTATTTTAGGAATGGCTCATAGAGGAAGACTTAGTGTTTTAACGGGTGTTTTAGAAAAGTCTTATCAGGAAATCTTTGAGGAATTTGAAGATGTAGCCTTTTTAGAAAGCTCAGGAGATGTTAAGTACCATAAAGGAGCTCATACAACTCTGCAGTTAAGCTCTGGAAATAACATCAATATTGCTTTAGCTTCCAATCCAAGCCATCTAGAATCCATCAATCCTGTCGTAGAGGGGCAAGTAAGGGCTAAGCAAGAGATGAGAGACAGTCCAAAGGCTAAAGAAAAGGTGGTCGCTTTACTTATTCATGGGGATGCTTCTTTAGCGGGGCAAGGGGTGATTTATGAGACCTTGCAGATGTCAAAATTACAAGGATATGAGACGGGGGGTACGTTACATGTTGTGATCAATAACCATATTGGGTACACAACAGTAGAAACAGAAGGAAGGTCGACCCTTTATTGTACAGATATAGCAAAAGCTTTTGGATGTCCTGTGTTTCATGTGAATGCAGAAAGGCCGATAGAGTGTGTAGAAGCAGCTTTTTTAGCTGTACAGATTAGGCAGATATTTCATGTAGATGTTTTCATTGATCTAAATTGTTATAGAAAATATGGACATAATGAAGGGGATGAACCAAGCTTTACGCAACCTTTAGAATATCAAAAAATCAGAAAAAAAAGTTCCATTCGAAAAATTCTAGAAAAACAGTTGATCTTGGAAAAGGTCTTGTCGCAAGAAGAAGTCTTGGAAAAAGAAGAACTATTTACAGCTAAATTACAAGACAGTTTAAGCAAAGTTATGAGTCGAGGGAAGTCTTGGCAAGGAGAGTCTTGTAAAAAAAGATCTTCTTTGGAGGCTGGAGTTCCCTTGATGTCTCTTAAAAAGTTACAAGAGATTGCAGAGAAGATCTGTTATAAACCTGAAGCCTTTAAAATTCATCCAAAAGTACAGAAGATGGTGCAGGGGCGTCTTAATATGGCACAAAAAGAAGAGGAGCCTTTAATAGACTGGGGGATGGCAGAGCATCTAGCCTTTGGGTCTTTACTAGAAGAACAAATGGATGTAAGACTATCAGGTCAAGATGTAGGAAGAGGGACATTTTCTCATCGACATGGGGTATGGGTAGATCAAGAAAGTGGAGAAAGATACATTCCTTTACAGCATATAAAAGAAGGGCAGGGGGTCTTTTCGATTTATGATTCTCCTCTTTCTGAATTTGCTGTGATGGGATTTGATATGGGCTATAGCCTATCTCACCCAAAGTGTTTAGTTCTATGGGAGGCGCAGTATGGAGATTTTTATAATGGAGCCCAAGTTGTCGTAGATCAGTATTTGGCAACATCAGAGCATAAGTGGGCTAGATATTCTAATATGACATTATTATTGCCTCATGGCTATGAAGGAAGAGGGCCTGAACACTCTTCTGCGAGAATAGAGCGATTTTTACAACTTTGTGCAGAAGATAACTTAATCATAACAAACTGCACAACCCCTGCTCAATTTTTTCATCTACTAAGAAGACAATCTTATTTAGAAATTAAAAGGCCTCTCATTGTATTTACACCCAAGGTTCTTTTGCGACATGGATCGTGTGTAAGCTCTTTAAAGGATCTTTCTCAAGGTTCTTTTAATCTTTGCTTGGATGATCCTATTGTAAATAAAAAAGCTAAAAAATTGCTTATTTGTTCGGGGAAAGTATTTTATGATCTTGTAGAAGAAAGAAAGCTTAGGAAAGCTGAAGATATAGCGATAGTACGTATAGAGCAACTCTATCCTTTCCCTGAAAAAGAATTGCTCTCTATTTTAGAAACATATACTGAAGTAAGTCAGTGGGTATGGGTACAAGAAGAGCCTATCAACATGGGTCCTTGGAGATATGTACAAGCCCTTTGGCAAGAAAGATATACCCAATATCCGTCTTTACATTATGTAGGAAGAAAAGAAAGTGCTTCTCCAGCAACAGGGTCTTATGTTATTCATAAAAAACAATATGAAGAGTTTATACAAGAAGTATTTATAGAAGAGGGAGAAAAAAAATCATGAAAATAGAAATAGTGGTACCTGTTATTGGAGAGTCTATTACAGAGGCAACTGTAAGTGCTTTTCTTGTTCAAAATGGAAGTGTTGTTTTGTCAGGTCAAGAAATCATGGAGTTAGAAACAGATAAGGTAAACCAAGTTCTATACGCTCCTCAAGAGGGACAAGTCACCTTTTCTGTTTTAGTTGGAGATGTCGTGCAAGTAGGGCAGAAGGTGGCTTCTTTGGATTCTGATGTGAAGGTAAAAGAATCTGTAGAGGTAAAAAAAGAGCAAGTAGCGCCTGTAGAGGAAAAGAAGGCGGAAGTTTCCCCTGTAAAAGAAAAAGAAATACCCCCTGTAGTAGAAGGGCGCATGATTCGTAAAAAGATGTCTTCCCTACGAAAGATCATTGCATCAAAGCTAGTAGAAGTTAAAAACACTACAGCTATGCTAACGACGTTTAATGAAGTAGACATGACGGCTGTCATAGATATTAGAACGAAGGAAAAAGACACATTCTTGACAAAACAAGGAGTTAAGTTAGGGTTTATGTCTTTTTTTGTGAAAGCTACGTTAGAGGCTTTACGCACATATCCGATTATTCATTCATTCATCGAAGGGGATGAGATTGTTACTCCTACTTTTTATGATATAGGGATAGCTGTTTCCACAGAAAGAGGTCTTGTAGTTCCAGTTATTAGACAGTGTGAGACACTTTCTTTAGGGGATATAGAAAAGGAGATTGCTAATCAGGCTAAAAAGGCAAGGGAAGCTCGTACCTCTATTGATGATATAAAAGGGGGGAGCTTTACAATCACAAACGGAGGTGTATTTGGATCCTTACTATCAACCCCGATTATCAATCCTTCTCAAAGTGCTATTTTAGGAATGCATTCTATTTTAAAGAGGCCAGTAGCCTTAGAAGACCAAGTTGTTATTCGTCCCATGATGTATTTAGCTTTAAGTTATGACCATAGGATCATCGATGGAAAAGAAGCTGTTCTTTTTCTTGTGCATATAAAAGAGCTGCTTGAAAACCCGTCTAAGTTTTTACAAGGTGATGATTTTTAAGTTACTAGTCTATATCTTCAACTTGAGGGACGTAATCTTCATCTTCATCTTGTTGTTGTGCAACCATTGCGACTACTTGAATTTCTCTTCTTTGAGGAGTGAGCTCTCTTGTTAAAGCATTTAGCATTAAAAAGAAGATTACAAGTTTTACCGCACCACATAATTGAGGGACGCTATAGGCAGCTACCCTTGCAGCCCCTCTTATAAGGGGTGGAGCAACGTTCCCTGTAGCTTGAAGAGCTGCCATGGCAACAGCTCCAGTTGCAACATAATGAGTGCGAGCTTGGGTAGTAAAATTGGCGAGCCTTTCGCTTAGGTCTCCTGCCCATTCTATGCCTTGTATGATTAGATCCACTCGTTGTTCTATAGAAGGAGGGTTTTCAGCAGCGAGTTGATGTTGATCGTTGATACCTTCTACGGGCATGTCATCGACCCCTTCATAGTCAGGAATAATAGCTTGAGGATTAGGTTCTTCCCCAATTTCTACTTCTATATATTCACCATCGATAGGATTGGGTGCTCGAAAAGCTAATCGGATGCGGTGTATGTTATTGGCTATGCGCCCTAGAGCGCGCCCTCCGTCACCTACTCTATTTGCCAGTCTATTCACATGATCAACTCTTTCTGGTATGCCAAAAAGATTGCTAATTCTTTGAAATCCTACTCGTATAGTATTGCCTATTCCTTGGAGTATGGTTGGCTGGGGAGCACCTAAGACATCGTCCCAATTGATCTCATTCCAATTATCATTGTTAATGTTGTTCATGTTGTTCATGTTGTTCATGTTGTTCCTTAATGTTTTTAGTGTTGTTAATATTGTATCATGTATTATTTTAAAATTAAACTATTTAATATAGTTTTTATTTTATTATTTACTTTTGCTGTTCATAATAAATTAGTTAGGTTCTGCAGTGCAGGTTGATGTCTGTTTTTTTGGTTCATAGAAACTATTAACAGCCCGTATTTCTGCACTCCAAGCAGAAGAGGGGGGCTTTGACAATAAAGCTTTTTTATCTCAAATCGTAAAATGATGTGTAAGGAGTAGGTTGCTTTATGCTGCAGGTTAATGTGTTATATATTAAAATGTTATGTAATATGATATATTAAAATTGAATTTAATAATGTTATATGCTATAATGTATGTTAAACAAATTATACTTAATATATGTTAATAATAATATTAATTAAAAATAGGTGTTGATATGATATTTCCTGATTTAAAGAAGATGACGGCTTATTTGGAGTCTAAAGTAGATATGTTGGAAACAGAGATTACTTACTTAGATACTATCTTAAGAAAATGTGGATTTCCAGAAGGAATTCAAAGTTTAAAGCTCGCAGTAGCTGAGGTATTAAAAACTAAAGAATCGGGAAATTCTTAATATAGTAAAAATTTCCTTTGCATAAAGGGGTTATTTTCGCATTATGAAAAATAATCTCTTTATGCAAAGGAAATCCATGGCGAACATAGTCCCTTCCGTTTATATCACCTTTCGCCATCCAGTCGATCCTCTTAATCCTATCAATCACAAAAAAACTCCTCAATTTGCTAAGGTAGCCCCTGCAAGTGTTATGTTTCCTTCAGGCCATGCTTCATTTCCTGCTGTAGGCCCTCAAGCTCTCGTGTTTTCTAAAGCTATTCAGTCTTTTACAGAGTCACTCTCTGAGATTTTAGCGACCTCCACGCAAGAAGAATCTACGCAGCCTTCACCTCCTCCTGAAGTAACTCCTGAAACAGCCAAAACATTGAAACAAGCTTTTGAGCTTTTGCAGGCGCAGTTGCAAGAGGGAGTTCATTTATTCCCAGAGACAAAACAACCCCTTCCTAAAGCCCTTTTACAGGTGTTAGTTCAAACTCCTGTGTTTATCGAACAGTTACGAGAATTATTGCAAAAATCTTCAGTAAAGCAACCTATATTAGAAGAGGCAGAAGTTCTTGTGAAACTACCTTTAGCAGCTTCTAAATTGGAGTTAAAGGCATTAGAAGAATTACAACGTAACATTCCTTCTTTTGTAAAAACATTGCAAGCAGCTCTTACAAGCCTTCCTCCAGCCTTACCTCCTGCTATTAAAGAAGCTTTGGAAAGATATTTAAGATCTCCTGTTGTACAAAGCACGCTCCCTCAAGCCTTTTTACTAGGAAAAGAGCCTCTTCTTCAGAGGTCTGCAGAAGAAGAGATAAAACCTCCTATTTTGCAAAAACAAGTAACACCTCTGCAAGAAACTCCTTTACTTCCTAAGCCAATTTCAAAAGAAGCTAAAGAAATAACTCCATTACTTCAAAAACAGCCTCTGCTTGAAGAAAAAGTTCTTCCTTCTTTGCTAGCAGTTACCCAACCTAAGGTACCACTTCAGGCGAAAATACAAACTAATCCTCTAGGGCAGCCTTTGATAGCTCAAGAGCCTGTAGTGAAAAAAGGAGGACATCCTCATCTAATAAAAGCGCCTTTACAACCTGTAGAAGCTGAAAGGCCTCCTCCTTTAGCTAAGTTGCCGGAGGTTGCTATTAAAGAGGCGTTAGAAGGGTTCTATCCTCTTATGAAAACTCTTTTAGGCCTTTTGCAAAAAGAGAAATTTATTCCGACAGAGTTAGTGGCTCTTTTAAAACAGATGCCTCTTCTTATCGAGCAGCTAAAGCAGCTTTTTGCAAAAGAGCCTAGTCTTTTAACTGCGGAAGAAAAAGAAATTTTAAAGGCTTTGCAACGTTCGCTACCTTCTTTATTAGGAAACCTTAAAGTAGAAGTTTCTAATCTTCCAAAATTTTTATTTCCTGAGATTCGTGGAGAATTAGAAGCTTATGTAAATAATTTCCCTTTAGAAGAACTGGCTATTTTTCTGAGAAAGCGAACAAAGCTTCACTTAAAAGTGGCTCATCCAGTTCTTGGAGAAATTATAGGTGAGACAAAAGGTCCGATAGAGCAAGAAAAAGTCAAAAGGCCAACTTCTCTTGTAGAGACGCCTTTGACTTCTCCTTTTGAAAATGAAGGGGTTTTAGGAGAGAATGTGAGGACTGAGGGAGTGGAAATTCCTTTTGAGAAATTAGAAGAGACTTCTGAAAATCTTCTTGCTGAAGAAGTCGAAACAGAAGGGAAGACAAAGGGAAGTAAGATAGAATCTCCGAAAACTCTTCCTCTTTTCACTGTAGAGCAGTTTAAAGAACATATGAAAGTACCTAATCAGCCACCAGAATTTTCTACAGAAATACCATTTGCTTTTATTGTTCCTTATGTTCCTAACACTCCTATTCATACACCTGCTCCTGATGTTAAAATTACTTCGCATGATCCTATGAAAGAAGAGCTCAAAGAAGATAACAGCGATAGAAAGAAAAAAACTGTGCAAATGTTTTCTTATATTCCCGCAGGTGAAGCTTGGGTTGGAGATCCTGTTGTAGAAGGGGATTTGAGGAAATCTTTATTACCTAGCTATGCTATAGGAGTCTATTTAGTTACAAACCAACAGTTTGCTGATTTTTTAAGAAAACAGTCTAAGTTGAAAGAGATTTATGTTAAAGAAGGAGGGGTCTTTTCTAAGGATAAAGGATTTTTGCTCTGTCAATTAAAATCTTGCAATAGCGCAAGCGACATTGAACCCGAGCCTCAGGAAAATTATTTATCTTTTAAAGTGACAGAGGAAAAGGATTCCTATCCTGTTGTTTGTGTGACTTATCATGGCGCTAAAGCTTTTTGCGTAGCAGGAGGCTTTAGGTTACCAACAGAGACTGAATGGGAAAAAGCAGCTTCTTTAGAGATGACAGAGGATAATATAGTTAAGAAAAAATTTCTTTTTGGATGCTCTCGGGATGAGATTACGACAGCTTTTGCTAATTACAATACAGATCCTTCTTCTTCCATTGATATTTTTACAACACCCGTTGGTTATTACAACGGGAAGACATCTTTTATGAAAGAAGGGATTCGAATTCAGACATTTGATGCAAAAAGTCCTTTTGGATGCTACGATATGAGTGGAAACGTCTGGGAATGGATAGAAGGAAGTGGTGGCCATTATGCACCTCTAAAAGGGGGCTGTTTTTTAAGTAAAGAGGATGATCTTAGGGTGTCTCAGAAAAAAGAAAAAGCAGCAAATTCTTTAGATGGGTATACAGGTTTTCGGGTGGCTCTTTCATGAGAAGAAAAAAAAGATTGTTTTTAATTCCCAATTTAGCCATAACTAAGCCTAGTTTTTTATATCCAAATTGTGGGAGAAATCGTGTCTAATAGTCGTCAAAAAGGTATTGTTAAGTTTTTTAATGGTCAGAAAGGGTATGGATTCATCACTCCAGATGGAGGAGGATCTGATCTTTTCGTTCATGCATCTAATGTTGAAGGTGGCGGAGCTAACCTTCGAGAAGGGTCTAAAGTAGAATTTACTGAAGGTCAAGGACGTAAAGGTCCTGAAGCTATAGAAGTTGTCTCTATTGACTAGTATGTAACATTTACTGTTATTAAAAGGGGTTTTTTTATAAAAATCCCTTTTTTTTGGTTTTTTATGTCAAAAAATTATTATCATCCGTCCCTGCCGTCGTCTGTTCAGGCTCAAAGAGAAGAAAGACGAAAAGAAATTCTTTCTACGGTTTTACGAGGGATATGGCTTCGTCTAATTATCATTTTAGCTGAAATTGTTGGATTCATTTATTTACAAAGCTCTTCTTTGTTACTAGATGGACTTTCTAGTTTTTTAGATATTGGGGCTAGCCTGTTACTCATGCTATGTGTCCATTTAGCCGATAAACCACCTGATCGACATCATCCTTTAGGTCACGGTCGCTTTGAACCAGTTGCTGGTTTTCAGCTTGGTGTTTTTCTTGTTATTGTTGGAGGGTATTTAGGGGTACATCAATGTATTGCTGCTGCCAAAGAGACCTCTTTACGAACTATGAACCCCTATACTTGGGTTATTCCTTTAGTAGCTATGGTTTTATTAGAGATCGGCTATAGACATTTAAGAAAAGTAGCTAAAAAACAAAACAGCTCAGCTCTATTAGCTGATGCTATCCATTATAGGATCGACGGCATTAGTAGTTTTTTTGCTGTACTTGCTTTAGCCCTTGGTGCTTACCTGCCTAGATACAGTCTTGTGTTGGATCATATTGGAGCCAGTTTAATCGCCCTTTTTATGATTGGAATTGGAGTGAAGGCTGCTTTAGAAAACCTCCATCCCCTTTTAGATAGGGTACCTGATGCCGCTTATTTTTATAAAGTGCAAGAAGCTGCCATGAAAGTAGAAGGAGTCAAGGGTACAGAGAAATTGCGTATACAATCTTATGGTCCCGATGCCCTAGTGACCATTGATATAGAGGTAGATCCGACTTTAACAGTCGAAGAAGCTCATCTTATAACGCAAAAGGTCCGCCTCGAGATACAAACTTCTTGGCCTGCTGTCAGAGATGTTATTGTTCATGTTGAGCCTTATCACAATAATAAACATTAATTAATAAATTTAATTATGATACATTAAAGATGTTAGTTTATCTATAGTTGTTGTGGTTGTGTTTATGAGTATATCAAGGTTTTTGTCAAAGGCAGTTCGTGCTGTGACGGGGGCTCTTCCAGATCTGCAGAATCCTGGACTACTTAAAAAAGTTCCTGATGCGCTTTTTACAGGGCGCCTGCCTACTCCATTTACCTCTACAAAAACTTTTGCCTTCACTTCGGGTCCTTCTGGTCTTTTACTCAATAGAGATGCTTCTGTAACCAAAGCTGATGTAATGGCGAAGAGGCAATTTTTTACTTTTATAATGAAAGAAATCATACAAGCAAATGATTTCCCTGAAGTTCTTAAGAAAATAGAAGAAAATCCAAAGGATTTAGGATTCATCCGTGATCTACATCCCGAGCTTCGGGAAAAAGCTGCTCTATATTTAGCTAACACGAATCCGAAATCACTAGCTCCTATGACCAATTTTAACATTGTGAATAAGGAGTGCTTTAAAGAAGTCATTCAAATCTTATTGAAAAAAGACCCAAGCGATTTGACAGAAAACAATCGTGCTAATTCTCACTATAAGTTTACTGAATCTGAATGGAAAATCATTGTCGATATAATGCTAGAAGGAAAGCTAGACGCTTATGGGTCTCATGCATTTGGAAGTATTATGTGGGATGCGAAGTTTACTGAAAGGGATCTTGCAGAAATTACTCCTAAACTTTTAGAAAAAGATTTAGAGAACGTATCAGGCTATATCCACAAACTAAATCTTAGCAAAAAAGAGAAGTACGAAGTTGCTGAAAAGCTAATAGAGGTTAATCCAAAATCCCTAGTAGTGCATATGTGTAATTTTGATCTCTATTTTTTGGATTTTATAAGAATTGTCGATAAACTTACATATGAGTGTCCTAGGACTTTAATAAACAACTTCGTAAACTTTGATTCAAGAGATACAGTAAGAGTAGCAGAAAATTTAGTTCATAGTAATCCTAATGTTTTAATAGAGAACATTTTCAAATTTAAACTTAGTGAATTCGGTCGGAAAGAAATTGCCTTAAGACTAGCTGAAAAAAACCCCAATTTCTTAGCTCAAAATATTTCTAATTTTAAGCTCAATGAAGAGGATCGTAAGGAAATCGCCCTGAAACTGCTGATGATGGATAAGGCGGGGATGTCTCATTATAACGTACAATCCTCTGTTATTTATAATTTCAAGCTTAGTGAAGGAAGTCTAAGAGATCTTGGTCACAAACTAATAGAAAAAGAACATATAGGCCATTTCCTAAACAATCCTAGAGCTTTCAAGTTAGATTATGAAGACAGAAAAAAAATGGCTGATTTGATAGTAAAGAGGGAGCTCCCTTATGTTTTTGCAGCGACACACATTTCTAATCTGGAGCTTACTAAAGAAGATCTTAAAGAATACGCTTATAAATTATTGGATATGGAGGGAACGGTAGAGGATTTAGTGCAAAATATTCATCTATTTAAACTAGATTCTGTAGATCTTAACTACATAGCTAATAAGCTACTAGATAGGCATGCGGGTTTTTTGGTACGAGGTATTTCCAAGTTTAACTTAAGCGAAGCAGATCTTATAGCAATAGTCCACAAACTACCCGATGACGCTTTGAAGAGCTTAGCAGAAAGGACTTCCTGTGGTAATATTGGTCTAGAAAACAGGACAATAATTGCTTTTGAGCTTGTAGAAATAAATCCAGAACTCTTGATAGAAAATTTGAGCAAATTTGATCTTATTTATAAAGATTATGAGGAAATCTTACTAAAGTTCGTAGATAAGAATCTAGAGCATCTTTTAAAAGATGATTTTCTTAATGATGATTTGATAGTAAAGATTCTTAAAAAAAAGCCAGAACTTTTTTCTGAGTTTGTTAAGAGAGTGTCTCGTGATGAAGTCTTGCCGATAGTCATATCCCTTTATGGAGAATGGTTACATACGGGAAAAGGTAATCCTATGACAGGTTCCGAGATAGAACAGATTTCTTCACGAGTGATAAAGTATAGTCATCCAACTATTCGAGAAAATAGTTTTAATGTTTTTTTAGAGCAAATATCTTCTTCATCTTATCAATCTATCTATGGAGAGTATACGCGTAGTCATAAGAAAAATGAGCCTATTTTTACGGTTCATAAGATGTTGCCGGCTATTTTCCTTTCTAAATGGCAGGCTGAGTTGAAAGAAAGTGTGGAGCCTTCTAAACGACCTTTTTTAGATTTTTTAAATAATCCTGAGATCAGACTAGCTCTTCGTAGGGAGGTAGGCTCTCCTTTAATGCAAAATCTTCTACTAGCTATGACAGCTTTAGATAAAGATACTTCTATAGGACCCAAAGAAAAATGTGCAATTTTAGAGCAAGTTTGTAACATAAAAACAGGGCAGTTTCCTCCTATTCAAGAAATATCGGATGTATTAGGTCAACTTTCTGTCATTTGCAATTGCAATGAAGGGTTTATTCTTAATTACACATTCATTAAAAGCGCTAAAGAAGAAATATCTTTAGCCTGGGGACCTCTTATCACAAGACATTCTTACGCTGACTTGAAAGGGATCGAAAATATTGGAGAAAAATATCAAAACACCTTTGGGCAAACACCTATTACAGGAGCTTTGCAAATCTATGAAGAGGGACTCCGTTCTTTAGGGGACCTTAATGTTCTACGTGATTTAACTCGATTTGTTCGTAGTGTTCTTGAAGGAACGAGTGAAGAAGAGCAATATAGGACAGATATCAATCCTAACCTTCTTCAGATTTCCACTTTTCCTGAAATTTTTGAGAAATGGAAGGAATCTTCGCCTTCTATTATCGTAGATTCAGATCAATCTCATGAGGCAACTTCTTTTAAGGATTTTTTTCAAAATCAAACTGAAAGTCTTCCTTCTGAAGAAAGGAGTCTGTTTCCGGATCTAGAGAAGGGGAAGCCTTCTTATGAGATCAAAGAAAATGAGACCAAAGAAGAAAAAAGGTTACGTATTGTCGGGTCAAATTATATGAGACTAGTTTCAGAAGGCGATCTTTCCCCTAAGGAACAATTAGAGAGCCTCTATGGTATGCAACAGGTGCTTCCCTTTATTAAGCCTGAGCCAAGAGAGCTCATTAAAAGCGTTCAAGAATGTATAACTCTTTTAAAAATACCTCCAAAGCAAAAAGAAGGGATTGTCGTAAAAGATGAGGGAAAGCCAATAAATAAGTTTCTAACTCCGCAGCATGTGGGCCCTTCTTGTCAAAATATCACAGCTCCTCCTGGCTTGAAAAAATGCCTTACTGCTTATGCTATAGATGGAAGTGTGAGAATGATTACGGTTCAAGATTCTTCAGGTAAGTTTTTAGCAAGAAGTGTTCTTCGTATTACTTTAGATGAAAAATTGCAGCCTATTCTTCTTTTAGAGCCGATGTATTCTAATTCTGCCGATTCCGATAAAATGCAAAAGGCCATTTTGCAAATGGCTCGCCAAAAAGCTAAAGACTTAGGTGTCCCTCTTTTAATGAAAGTACCTCAAGGAAGTTATAAGGGCAATTTAAACTGGGTTGGAAGCTCTTGTAAATATAGTTACTCCGATGTAATGGGAGGCATTCTTTCTAATGAAAAAACAGCCTTTTCTATTTTAGGTTTGCAAGATGTGACAAAGGAGACTACAGCAATTACCTAGCAGCTCGTAGTCTTCTTCCAATCTTGCAAGCTACAATGATGATGACAGCAAGGCTGACAAGGCTTAAAAGTCCTCCAGGGAAGAATTTAAGTGTCTTAGCAAAGCGCCAAGTGAAAAAACCTTCTAAAATGAGAGCTAGGAAAAAAGCTCCAAAATAACCATAAATCTTTTTTTTGAATATAAAATAGGAAGAGAGGAATAAGAGGGATCCAAAAACAGTGCCTGAAATTAAAGAAGGGTTACTTCCTGAACGAATATAGCCGATAAGGCCCCCTGTAAGCACTAAAGTAGCATAAATAAAAATGACCCAAGCTGTTTTTTTCATTGTTTTGATAGAGCTAAAAACCTTGTCTTATAGGACAGGAAGAGAGCTCAACTCCTCTATTAAAGTTTATTAAATCGAGCTTACTATATAAATTTCCCCTTTAACGCGCTATCAATTTTCTTTTTTCTGAAAAATAAATATTTTTCTATGTATCACTGGAAAGTTCCTTTTTGGTATACTCTTTTACAAAAAATGGGGAATTATAGTATGGCTTGGACCGTTGAAATAGAACAAACTCTTCTAGAAGCTTTGAAAATGGTGGCACCAGATAGCTCTAAAACGACGCTGCGCTCTTGGCTTGCAGAAGGACGTATTTTAGTTGATGGGGTTATTGTTAAGGACCCAAGAGTGATTGTGAAGCCTTCTTCGAGCTTAGATCTAGCTAAAAAAAGACAATATCTATTTACCGGGGTAGAGCTTCTCTATCAAGATGATCATATCATCGTTGTTTATAAGCCAGCTGGAATGTTAAGTGTTGCCACGGATACAGATCTTTTAGAGAATCTTCATGAACATTTAAAAAGACACTTTAAGAATAGAACAATTTATCCCGTTCATAGACTAGATAGGGAAGCTTCCGGAGTGATCATCTTTGCTTTTACAGAAGAATCGCAAGAAAAGCTTAAGTCACAATTTGAAGAGCATTCGATCTTAAGAGAATATCTAGCTATTGTACAAGGAGAGCTTTTCCCTCGTAAGGGGACTTGGCAAAGTCATCTATTAGAAGATGGGATTTATTACGTCAGAAGCGTAGCTGATATTTCTAGAGGAAGGATTGCAACAACT
>CANNLR010000008.1 GCA_947505635.1 Chlamydiota bacterium | reverse complement strand
CTTTGAGCATAAGTTAGGTGATGATAGCTTTTTAGCATATGGGGTCTCTCCTTATGGGTTTTGTGGTTAAAACCAATGTAGAGATTTCTTCATCACTTAACTATTCTTTTTTTAACTATAGTGTTGCAGTTCTAACTTGAATCGGCGATCACTAAGTGACATGGGCTTTGCTTCTTTGACCTTTCCTGGCCCAGAAAACATGATCAAGTTTACTATTTCCCCGACAATTGTTAAGTCAGAAAGCATATGGGACAAACTCGCCACCGCAGCCCAAAACGCAGTGGCTTCTGCAGCTGTTAAAGTAATTAGTCTTGCATTAGGAGGAACAACCTTAGGGCTACAAAGAATAGATATTACGGAAAAAGGCTTAGATTGTTGCTTTGCTATACTAGATGATAAAGGAGTGCCCACAGGCAAGGAAAAAACGGTTTCTTTAGGTGCAGTAAAGGGCGGAAAAATAACAGATAGCTCTTCAAAATTTTGGGAAAAGTTACACTCGGAGTCTATTCCAAAGACCTAACCTAACAACGCAATCCTACTCTTCATCCTCATCTGGCTCAAAGTCCTCTAGGGTCTTAGACTTCTTACCTGCTATAAGACGGATGATTGAGAGTACGCAACCTAAGACAACATAGCCCCAGCTCATCAAAGCTAAGATAAGAGGGAAAAAGTAGAAGATGCCGTATAGAATAAATAGAGCTAAGATCGCTGTAAAAAAAACGAGGTGAAAAGAAGCTACTCTAAAATTTAGTACTTTTAGGCTAGGAAATTTCCAATTGCTTACCATGAAAAACCCTAGAACAATCATAGCTGAAGGTAAGATGATTGTCTTCCATTTTGCTGCCCAAGGGAACCATTGATCGGTAAGAGGAGAAGATAAAAGAAGATTGATTGAAACGGCAGCTAGGGCAGCTAAAGTAATCGGTATCCCTGTAAAATGCTTTTTCTGATCCGCCGTGAGGCTTACATTCCCCTTGGCTTCAACAGTCTTCACATTGAAACGAACAAGCCTTAAAACGCCACAAAGAGAAAATAACATAGCGCCAACTACAGCAAATACACAAAGGCCTGTCCCTTGCTCTAAGGAAAGCCCTTTTAATAAAATAACAGAAGGGGCTACTCCGAAAGAAACAGCATCGGCTAAAGAATCGAACATAAAACCAAATTCACTTTCAGCTCGCATAGCTCTTGCAACAGCGCCATCTAAAAGATCTGCTAAAGCAGCTAAGAGAATCAACACAACAGAAGCGTGCATCATCTGATAAGATCCGGTTCCAGGCTCTACGATATTTGTTTTAAAAATAACAAATAGCCCGCAAGCTAGACCAAAGGCTGTAATCATATTGGGGATAAGGTTAATCTTTCTCATAGACCCTTTTCTTTGTAGTTCTTTGCACACTATACCACAAAAAACAAAAGAGGGGAATCCTTTTTGATCTTCTATTTTTTTTCCTGATAAAAATGATAAAAACAGCAGTAAAAATTCTTTTACTGCTGGCTAAAAATTCGCTCAAGATCTAAAAAGTAGGGGAAAAAAAGAAAGAAGCCTTTCAAAAGGAAAAAACCTCTATGAAAGTATTTTTTTTATAGACCGAAAATCGCTAACTACTATATATGGTGTATATAACGAAGAACAGATACCATATGTAGTTTTTAGGCGAAAACCTTCCTCTGGCTCCTCGAGCTGTAAAGAAGAACTTTTCCACTTAAAAACAAAGAAAATAATGAAATATTTAACAACAAAAAGCAGGAGTTAAGTCTATGCCCCAAAACCATACATCCACTCAATCCAGCTTAGCTGCCTTACAAGCGCAGCTTAAAGAAAAGAACTCCTTTACGGTTGTAAAGCGCAATGGCTCTTTAGTCCCCTTTCGAAGAGACAGAATTTTTAAAGCCTTAGAAATGGCTTTTCGAGACACAAGAAAAATAGAAAAAGCATCTGCTATGTCAGAAGAAGCTTTAACCATTGTACATGAAGTCACAGATGCTGTTATTGAACAATTGATCTCCTTTGCCTCTAAAGGTACCTGTCTAACTGTTGAAGGGATCCAAGACATCGTAGAAGTCACTTTAATGAAAACAGATCATCATGACGTAGCAAGAGATTACATCATCTACCGAGACCAGCATAAACTCTTACGAGCTGACTCTCCACAAAACCTTAAAATCACACGTAAAGACGGTTCTATCGTCCGTTTTAACCCAATGAAAATAGCAGCACAGATTGAACAATCCTTCAAAAATGCACGCAATTCTCAAGGACCTTCTGATGCCTCTATCATAGAAGCTGTTAACTTCACCATACAACAAGTTATCGCAAAGGCTACGACTCTTTCTAAATCAGGCGGAACCATTACCCTCGATGCTCTACAAGATGAAGTTGAATATCAACTCATGAAAGAAGGGCATTTTTCTGTTGCTAAAAACTTTATCCTCTACCGTTTTTCTGCCGGAGATCAATCCCAAAATCAAATGGACCATCCCTCTGCAGAAGAAAGTCATCAAAGACAATTCATTACAGTTGACCAAGGCGGACAAAAGATCTTCATTTCAGAATTACAACTTCTTCAAAGGCTTAAATTTGCTTGCCGAGGGCTTGAAGACCTCGTTTCAGCAGATCTACTTCTCCAAGAATCAGTAAAAAACTTCTATGAAGAAATGAAAGAAAGTGAAATCGACCAAGCAAACATCATGGCAGCAAAGGCAAAAATCGAAATGGAGCCTGCCTATTCTACTGTAGCTTCTCGTCTTTTACTAGATACCTTATACCGAGAAACAATGCAAATACCTGCATCTTCTCCTAACTTGGAATCAGCTCATAAGCAATACTTCAAAGAATACCTAACGAAGGGAATTGAACTAAAAAGACTATCCCCTGCTCTTTTAGACTTTGACTTGGATAAACTTGCACAGGCTATGCAACTACAAAGAGATGATCAATTCACCTACCTGGGCCTTCAAACACTTTATGATCGTTATTTTATCCACGATCAAGAGCAAAGACTTGAAACACCTCAAATCTTTTGGATGCGTGTAGCTATGGGTCTTTCTTTAAAAGAAAAAGAACAAAAAAACCAAAAAGCCATTGAGTTTTATGACCTTCTATCCTCTTTTTACTTCACCTCAGGAACTCCTACCCTTTTTAACTCAGGAACTCTTCATTCTCAATTAAGTTCTTGTTATCTTTCTACCATCATGGACGATCTATCCCATATCTTCAAAGTTGTTGCTGATGATGCACAACTTTCTAAGTGGGCAGGAGGTCTTGGAAATGATTGGACAAATGTAAGAGCTACTGGAGCGCAAATCAAAGGAACAAACGGCAAAAGCCAAGGCATTATTCCTTTCCTAAAAGTGGCTAATGATACTGCCGTAGCAGTCAATCAAGGCGGAAAGAGAAAGGGGGCTATGTGTGCCTATTTAGAAACCTGGCACCTTGACATTGAAGACTTTCTTGAATTGCGTAAGAACACAGGGGATGAAAGAAGAAGAACGCACGACATGAATACAGCTAACTGGATTCCCGATCTTTTCATGAAGCGCGTTGCTGCGAATGGCACTTGGACTCTTTTTGACCCAAGCACAGTACCTGATCTTCATGACCTTTATGGACAGGCTTTTGAAGCTAGATATTCTGAATATGAAAAAATGACAGAAACTGGACAAATCAAGCTCTTTAAAAAAATGGAAGCCATTCAACTTTGGCGCAAGATGCTCAGCATGCTTTTCGAAACAGGACACCCTTGGATTACTTTCAAAGATCCTTCTAACATCAGATCTCCACAAGATCATGTTGGAGTCGTCCACAGCTCTAACTTGTGTACAGAAATTCTTCTTAACACCTCAGAGGCTGAAACGGCTGTTTGTAATCTAGGATCTATCAACTTACCTATGCATACAAATGCAAACGGAATTGATGAGAAAAAATTAGCAAAAACCATTCGAACAGCTATTCGCATGCTAGATAACGTCATTGACATCAACTTCTATCCAGTTAAAGAAGCTGAAAATGCCAACGCAAAACACCGTCCTATTGGACTTGGTATCATGGGATTCCAAGACGCCCTTTACATACAAGATATTAGCTATGCAAGTCACCAAGCTATCGAGTTTGCAGATAAAAGCATGGAAATGGTCTCTTACTATGCCATCTTAGCTTCTTCAGAGCTTGCTAAAGAAAGAGGAACTTATTCTTCTTACAAAGGTTCTAAATGGGATCGTGGATTACTTCCTATCGACACCATCGAACTTCTTGCTAAAGAACGAGGATCCTCATTAGACATGGATAGAAGCCATACAATGGATTGGCAAAAAGTTCGCGATTCCATCAAAAAATATGGAATGAGAAACAGTAATACTTTGGCTATTGCCCCTACAGCTACGATCTCTAATATTACAGGTGTTTCACAGTCAATAGAACCTATGTATAAGCATCTATTTGTAAAATCTAACCTCTCAGGAGAGTTCACCATTCCAAATATCTATCTAGTCGACAAGTTAAAAAAACTAGATCTTTGGGATGAGCACATGTTAGATGATCTTAAGTACTTTGACGGCTCCATTTCTGAAATTGAAAGAATCCCTCAAGAGATCAAACAGCTCTTTTTAACAGCTTTTGAAATCGACCCTGAATGGATGATAGAGTGTGGAAGCCGAAGACAAAAATGGATTGACATGGGTCAATCTTTAAACCTTTACCTTGTAGAACCAAGTGGCAAAAAATTACATCAAATGTATTTCTTCGCTTGGACAAAAGGGTTAAAAACCACTTATTATCTACGAAGTATAGCTGCAACCCAAGTTGAAAAATCGACAACAGACATCAACAAAAGAGGATTGCAGCCTAGATGGATGAAAAACAAATCAGCCTCTAGCAATGTACAAGTAGATAGAGAAGCTAGTCCCAAAAGTTGTAGTATACTAGATCCAGGCTGTGAGAGCTGTCAATAACTAAACAATAGAGGTTTTTATGTTAGACTTTGAAGAAGAAAAAACATCTTGTGATAGCACCTCAGCAATGAACGAGTCTGCTACAAAAAGAGTTCGCGTATCGGAAAAAAGACTCATCAACTGTCAAACTGTTGATGTGAATCAACTCATGCCCCTTAAATATAAGTGGGCTTGGGAACACTATTTAAATGGCTGCTCCAATAACTGGATGCCGACAGAAGTGTCTATGGCAAAAGATATCGAACTTTGGAAATCAGATCAGTTAAGCAGTGCAGAAAGACTTGTTATCATGAGAAATCTAGGATTTTTCAGCACAGCGGAAAGCTTAGTTGGCAATAATATTGTACTTGCTATTTTCAAACATGTGACAAATCCAGAAGTAAGACAATACCTTCTAAGACAAGGCTTTGAAGAAGCGATCCATACGCATACTTTCCACTACATCGTAGAATCTTTAGCTTTAGACCAAGGCGAAGTTTTCAACATGTATAACGAGATCCCCGCGATCCGAGCTAAAGACGACTTTGAAATGAACCTTACAGAAGCGATCCTCGCTCCTGATTTCACAACAAAGACACAAGAAGGGGCGCAAAAGTTCTTAGAGAACCTTATCGGATATTACATCATTATGGAAGGGATCTTCTTCTATAGTGGGTTTGTCATGATGCTTTCTTTTCATCGTCAAAATAAAATGACAGGGATTGGAGAGCAGTTCCAATATATCCTACGCGATGAGACTGTTCATCTAAACTTTGGAATCGATCTCATTAATGGGGTAAAAGAAGAAAATCCAGAACTTTGGACTGAAAACTTTCAAAACCATATTATCGATCTTATCAAACAAGCTGTAGAGCTAGAAGTCACCTATGCACAAGATTGCCTTCCTAAGGGAATCTTAGGTCTTTCAGCCCCTATGTTTAGAGAATATGTACAATATATTGCAGATAGAAGACTTGAAAGAATCGGGTTGAAAACACTCTTTAAGTCCAAGAATCCTTTCCCTTGGATGAGTGAGACTATCGATCTTGGAAAAGAAAAAAACTTCTTTGAAACAAGAGTAACAGAATACCAATCTGCTGCTAACCTTGTCTGGAATTGATTTCCTAGGAGGACAGCCCTCGGCTGTCCTCTTTCCCTTCCCCCTCTACACAAAATAGAGAACCAAGTTGAGTTATTCATTGATAAATTACAAACATCCAGTGTAAACTACTTCAAAAAAACTATTATTTACACACGAAACATTCTGAATTCAAAGGATTCTATCAATCTATGTCTTCTATTTCAAATAACAGCCCACTCCAAAAACACCCTATTCTACATACTATTTTTAAAGAAACGAAACAACCTTCTGTGTATCTGCCACTAACTGAACCTATGAAAACGACCTTAACCACCAAGTTTATAAATAATGAATTGACCGAACAAGCAGTAGTAGAACAAACTATTTGGGCAAGAAATATTTTAATAAACCGAGATCCTAAATATACTTCATTACGTCCAGAAACAAGGATCGCAGTGGTGGAATTTTGTTTAAAGGGGATCTTTAATAGAAATGAACCTATAGAAGTTTTATCCCGAACAGTATCTAAACTATTTCCCAGACTAGATCAAAAGTAAAACTTCAAGGTGCCAACATGATTAACATAGACTCCCTTCACCACGCGTCTAGGATCGCCATTTTCAATAGTGCAAAAGGCTCTGACCCTGTTGCAGCTCGACTTATGCAAAAAGACTTAATTACAGCGCAAAAAAACGAGCTTCTCATCTTCACAGCCATTCATAAAAATGAAATTAAAAAAACATATTCTCCAATTGAGCAATCCCTCATTCGTATAGGCACTCTTTTCACTAAACAACCAAAAAATGGAGAGCTAACTCAAAAACAAATCCACCAATTAAAATTAGGAAACAACTTATCTTCCAAAAAATCTTATGCACATCTACGTGATTTCCCCTCCCACATCGCATTCAACGAACTGGATAGATTGTCTTATACAACAGCTCTTTCTTTTAAACAAAACCCTAACACCCAGCATATTGTGAGCCGACACCTCCCCCTATCAAAAAACATTAACCTCGCCCTCAAACATCGCAACTTTCTATTAAGCGGAGGAGGAGAAAAAATCTGCCTTGCTGTTTGGAAAAAATCTAAAGAGCAGGCAACCACGGAGTTAGAACAAGAAAAGTTTCTCGGAATACTCACCATTTTTGCTATTGCTACAATAACCTCTGAAGTTGTTAATACAGCCTGGCAAGCCACACGAATAAAAAAATAAGGACATTTTATGAATAAAATCATCACAATCCCTCATCCTTCCGAAAATCCTCCTGGAATGAAGCTCTTTGGAACGGTTCTATTGGGATTTGGAGTTTTTTTTGGATATAGCGCAGCTTTTATAATAACCAATTATCCTCACCCTTTGCCAGCAAGAATTCTAATGGCGGGCTTCATTGGAATACCGTCAATAGCTATGGGAGCTATGGGTTACGATCTTTGCACAGTAGACCGCAACTTTGAAAAATTTTATTGGGCCAATAAAACCGTCTCTTCGATAAAAGAAGAAGTCGATACTCAAACCATGCTCGATGCTGCTTTCAAAGGCACTATTAGACAGCAGATATTCCCCCATTGCGCAGATGCAGACTTCCTTAAATTAGAAGAGGCTAAAACATTTCTTATGCCAAAGAAAACTTAGAGTTATGGCATGTTTTAAAAGTGCTCTCAGCAGAGATTAATAAAAAAACTAGACAAAGCAATTATTCCGCAGTATAATTTTACCAACTTAAGCTAGAGAAAATTATGTCTAAAACTGAAAAGTTCTTTAATACTGTTGGAGCAATTAATCCACAAAAACACTATTTTATTCCTCACAGATTAGATTGGAACCAACTAACTGATTTCATCAAAAAAGAATACTACTTTGTTCTCCATGCCCCTAGACAAAGTGGTAAAACGACGGCTATCATCGAATTTGTAAAACATCTCAATCAGGAAGGAACCTATAAGGCTCTTTATCTAACAACAGAACCCGCACACAGTTCGATAAATGATGTTAAAGAATCTATCCGAGATCTTCTAGAAGAATTTCGAGATCAAATTACATTTTTTTTGCCTAATGAAGATCATGCTATAGAATATTTAAATAGTGTTTTAAAAAAAAAGACTGTAACAAAGTCTGGGGTTTTAGCTTTTCTCCGTTTTTGGGCACAAAAAAGCACAAAACCGCTAGTTATTTTTTTAGATGAATTTGATGGCCTTGTAGGAGATACTCTCATTACACTTCTTAAACAATTTCGCACAGGCTATACCAATCGCCCAAAAAACTTTCCTCAAACAATTTGTTTAATAGGAGTGAGAGATCTTCGAGATTATAAAATAAAGACAAAAGAACAAGAAGCGCTTGGGGTTCTTTACAGTCCTTTTAACATTAAAGCAGAATCTTTGATTCTTCCTGATTTCTCCTTAGAAGATGTCACCAAACTCTACAGACAACACACAGAAGAAACTGGACAAATTTTCACAGAAGAAGCGATAGAATATGCCTTTACTCAAACGCAAGGCCAACCTTGGCTCGTGAATGCCTTAGCCTATCAAGCTTGCTTTAGAGATATTCAAGACCGCACAATCCCTATCACAAAAGAAGTCTTAGAAAGAGCTAGAGAGGCTCTTATCAAAAGATGTGACACTCATATGGACGCCCTCTTAGATAGACTTAATGAACCGAGAGTACTCAATATCATGGACATTCTTCTCAGCAGTAGTGATGGGCCTGGATTTGCTCCGGACGACCTCCAATACGTACGAGATTTGGGACTTATTAGCAGAAAAGAAATTTGCATAGCAAACCCCATTTATCAAGAAATCATCCCAAGAGCTCTTGCCTTTACAAGGCAAGAAGAAATTATGCAAAAAAACGCTTGGTATGTAAAGGCCGATGGATTACTAGATATGTCAAAACTTTTAACGGCATTCACTAAGTTTTATAGAGAGCATTCAGAAGTTTGGCTAGAAAGATTTGCCTATAAAGAAGCCGGCCCTCATATCATGCTGCTCGCCTTTTTACAACGCATTATAAATGGAGGCGGCCTCATTCATCGAGAATATGCACTTGGAGCCAAACGAGTAGATCTTTTGATAACATGGAAAACACAATGCTTTATTATTGAGCTTAAACTGAAGCGGCAAGAATCTGATATAGCTGATGGATTAGAGCAGGTAGCGGAGTATAAGGACAAATCAGGAGCCGTAGAAGGACACTTGGTTATCTTTGATCGAAATGCAGGGAAATCTTGGGAAAATAAAATATCTCATAGAGTTGAGATGGTAAAGGGTCAGAGCATTGAAGTTTGGGAGATGTAAGCTTCCCTCTAGACAAGAGAACATAGATCTGCAAAGCTTATAATCTTTGCAAAACACACCTCTTCTTGCACTTCACTTGTCACTCCCCTTAACTTAATATCTATAAGATCCGCAATTTCAGTTCTTTCTTTAGGGCCTAAGGCTATACTTTAATAACATCATCCTTAAATTCACGAACACGACTTCGAAGATTTTTCCTTACTCAGCAAACAAAGAACATCTGGAGGGATCTCAGATGACTTTTCCTCTCCCTGACGAAGAAAGGCGTGCACAAGCGTCACTTTCCCTGCGATTTTACCATCAACTAGATTTGTCATCATCGTTTCAATGGTAATAGATCTAGTACTTATTTTTTTAACAGCAAGGGTAATAGATATTTCATCCCCAACTCTCAAAGGGGTCGTGTAGTCTGCTTCTGCATGGACTATAGGAAAATAGTAACCTTTTTGAAAAAAATCTGACAAACTAGTTTTTTGATCTGATAAAAAAATTTCGAAAGCTTCCAACGCATAATGAAATAAGGCCCCAAAATAGATCGATCCCGTCACATCCACGTCTTTCAAAAAAATTCTTCTTTGACAAGTAAACATATCTTTCCTTTTTTTCGTATTGCAAATCATTTATAATGAACCAGTCAAAATATTTCAAGCTCCTATTTTTTCCTTTTTCATTTGATCCATTGTATTAAACATCGCCCTTTTTTATAATCCAAAGCTTACTTTACTTGTATAGGATAGCTCAAATGAGTCAAACCATATCAACATCCTCTTTATCTAATCCTTTCTGCTCTCAAGCAGAACAGGCCCATTCTCTTCTCCTTTTAGGTCAAATAGAGCTATCTCAAAATAATTTAGAAAAAGGACTTGAATACTTTAAAGAGGCCTCAAATCTTAAGCCTGATGACGCCAAAATTCATTTTGAACAAGGTCTTTCCCTTTTTAATTTTGGAATACAAGAGGAAGAAGGTAAAACACTCTTAGTTGCAAATAAAAAATTCAAAATAGCAACAACACTCGTTCCTGAATATTTTGAGGCTTGGCATTTTTGGGGTATGGCCCTTCTTAAGCTTGGTAAAATCCACCAGGAATTTCATTACTTCTTAGAAGCTAAGAAGAAGTTGACAAAAGCTTTAGACTATAACAAAGGCAAATCTAACGAGGTCCTATCTTTATTATATTCTGAATATGCTATTGTCAACAGCGCTATTGCAGAAAACTCTCAAGAAGCCTACGACTGGCGCCTTTCTATAGAGGCTTTTGAAAAGGCTGTATCCATAAACTTTCCAAAAAATCCTGACTTTTGGAGTGAATTTGGCCTTGCCTGCTTACAACTGTCTGAGCTAATTGTCGACATAAAATTATGTATCCAAGCTATTCACTGCTTTAAGCAAGCTATCTCTCTTGATACAAATCATTTTATAAGCTGGAAAAATCTTTCTTTTTCCATGCAATCTTTATATAAACAAACACAAGATGAAGATCATTTTTCTCAAGCCAACCAATGCTTTGACGCCAGCTGCCGAATAAATTCTTCCGATTCTTCTATCTCTGTTGACTGGGCTCTTTTCCTTCTTTGGTCGGGCAAAATCAGCCTTGATCTAAAAAAACTCTCTTCTTGTATAGAAAAATGTGAAAAAGCTCATCTCATCGAAATACAAAACCCCCTACTTTTAGCTGCCTGGGGAGAAGCTCTTTCTTTAATAGGAGAGCTTACAGAAAACATTGAATTAATTCATAAGGGACAAGCCAAGCTTGAAGAAGCTTTAGATATCGATTCTGAAAATCCGAATAATTGGAGGGCTTTAGGAGAAAGCTTTAATTCTTTAGGTAAGTATTTTGACGACCCCGATTACCACTATCAAGCAATCGAAAAATTTCAAACAGGACTTTCTATCGATCGCACAGAAGACGAGCTTTGGATGGCTACTGGCCACACATACTTTTATATTGGAGAAATGTCGGAAGATATTCCTACATTAAAAAAAGCTCTTTACTTCATAGACAAAGCTATAGATCTTCAACCCCATATCAGTCGCTACCATTTCATCAAAGCCCATTGCCTTTCTAAACTAGGAGAAGTTACTAGGGAAGAATCTTGCTTAGAATCTTCTATTAGCACTTTTGAAAAAGCTCTTTCTTTACAAAAAAACGCCATTTATTTACATCCTAATTGGCTATTTGAATATGCTAAGGCCCTTGATCTTTATGCTGATTTTTTTGATGAAGAGCAGCATTACCACAAGGCAATTGAAATTTTTTTACATGTACTTATGATCAATCCTGAGTTCTCAAAAATTCACTACCACCTGGGACTAACATACTCTCATCTAGCTGAACTTATAGGAGAAACCCAAAATTTTTATCGAGCTCTACACTTTTTCAGATTGGCTGCAAAAAAAGAAGAAGACAACGATCAAGTCCTTGTTGATCTTGCTGTAACCTTTATTAATATCGCCCAACATACTGGAGATACCGCTGAAATGGCCTCCTGTTACCAAGAAGCGGAAAGCAAACTCCTTTTAGCCGTTCAGGCAGGAAGTCTTCAGGCCTACTATCAACTAGCTTGCCTATCTTCTTTACTTAATGATTCAGAAAGATCTATCGCTTATTTAGAAAAAACCAATTCTTTTAATGCGCTACCCCCCATAGAAGATATCTTAGAAGACGAATGGTTAGACCATACTCGTCGCTCTGATTCTTTTAAAGAATTCCTCCTTTCTTTAGAGAAAAAAACCAGCTTGCAGGAAGAATCTTAACCAAGATTTTTCCCCTTGTTATGCAACATGGTCAATATTAAGGAATTAATAGCTGCCTTTATATTTCTAAAAAACATTTTTTCCCTTTAGATTTTTAATCTTCCTTCTGATAAGATTCTATACTTACATTCATTCTTTTTTGAGGACTTTTCTCGTTATGGATAAACGATCTATTCTTTTTATAATCGCATTAAGTGGAAGCCTGTTTTTTGTTAACCGTTGGTTTGAGTCGAAAGACAAAAAACCTGCCCCAACAAAAGCTGTAGAAATGGTTCTAAAGACTCCTTCCTTAGACACTTCAACCCCTATTAATATACCTCCCACCTCGACAGAAGAGCTTTATGTGTTAGAAAATGATTTCCAACAAATAGTTTTTTCTACTATTGGTGGATCTATTTCTGAAATCAATCTCCCCTTTAAAACAGAACAAAACAAAAAAAGTCTTATTCTTCCAATCGAATTTGATCGAACTATGCAAGAAGATTACCCTTTTAATGATCACTTCCCTATTCAAGGCTTCTGGAAGTTCGATAATGGACAAAGGCAAAAAGTTGCAGAAGGTCAGATTGGAGGATACTATCCTTTATTGCGCAGACCCGTTTTTGGGGAAAATGGACAAACAATTCATCCCCTTTCCAGCAAATACTTTGCCTTCAACGTACTATCTGATGAAGAAGTTCTATATAACAAGCTCTACCAAGTAACTCGTTTCGAAAAAAACCTCATCGAATTTTCTTACGCAGACAGCTACAGAAAAATCACTAAAACATTCACCCTCACCGAAGAAAGCACCCCTTATTGCTTAGAAGTAGCAGTAAAGGTCGAAGGTGATGGCAGAGGTCTTTGGTTAACAACAGGGGTACCTGATGTCGAACTCATCTCAGGAAGTTTTTCTCCTGCTTTAAAGTACCTTTTGCAAAAAACGCAAAAAACACAAGTAGAGTCCCTTTCTCTTCCTAAATCTTTAATGACCTATTCTTCCATATCTCCTACTTGGGTAAGCAACTCTAACGGCTTTTTAGGAGTCATCGTAGAGCCCTTATCTGATATAGCATCCGGTTTCAAAGCTAACATGATTAGCGGAACTCTTGCCCCTACAAGACTTTCTTTGATCGATGCACAATATGATCTTTACTCTATGGATAAATATCCAGGGTATGAATTTTTTATTCCCCTTAAAACGATGAATGATCAACCTTTAAAACTTCGTTTTTTTGCAGGGCCTTATCAAGACACTCTATTAAAAGATCTTGATATTACTTTAGCAAAAACAGGAGCAGATCCTCACTTTAACTCAGCAATGAGTTTCCAAGGATGGTTTACCTTCATCTCTGAGCCTTTTGCTAAATTCCTTTTCCTCCTTATGAAATTCTTCTATCAAATCACAGGGTCTTGGGGATTTTCTATTATCTTATTAACATTAGCTCTTAGGATTATGCTTTACCCTTTAAATGGCTGGTCTATTAAATCATCCCTTCGGATGCAACAGATTGGACCTCAAGTAACTGCTTTGCAAGAAAAGTACAAAAAAGACCCTAAAAAAGCACAAATGGAAGTATTAGCCCTTTATAGAGAAAAGGGGGTTAACCCTTTAATGGGATGCTTACCTATTTTAATCCAAATTCCTTTTCTTATCGGAATGTTTGATCTTTTAAAATCAGTCTTCGAATTAAGAGGAGCCAGCTTTATCCCTGGATGGATTGATAATCTTACAGCGCCAGATATTCTTATCTCTTGGAATTACCCCATCTTTTTCTTCGGGACAACTTTACACCTACTCCCTTTTTTACTAGCCCTTATCATGTATATACAACAAAAGATGTCATCTCAAGCACCTAAAGATCCTAAGTTCTTAACAGATGCACAAAAACAACAAAAGATGATGGGAAATGTGATGGTGGTTGTTTTTACTTTCATGTTCTATAACTTCCCTTCAGGACTTAACATTTATTGGCTTTCTTCTATGGCATTAGGTATTGGTCAACAATGGTTAACAAATAAACAATTGAAAACGAAGTCGATGAAAAAAACTTAGCAAAAGTAATCTATGCAAGCATGGGAATCGTTTCTAGATAAATTAAAATCCGACCTAGGGGAAGAAACCATTATTAAATGGCTTCGTCCCCTAAAAATCGTTCACTTTGACGCGGGCAATTTATATCTAGAAGCTGAAAGTTCCTTTCAAATTGACTGGTTTGAAGAACATATCCGGGCTGAAGCTAAAAAGACCTTCATCAACAATAACTTCCGCCCTATTAAAATCCACTTAACCTGCGCAAACCAACAACCCCTTAAAGGGAAAACAGACAAACAAGAAATTCTTCCTCCCTCTCCCTTTGTGATCATAAGAGATCAACTACTACCCGATTACACCAAAAATCAATTCATCTTCAGCGAAGCTAATCAGATTCTATCTCACTTACTTACTCAAACTATTTCTTCTAAAGAACTAGTATTCAACCCCATTTTTTTTTATGGGGGTCCGTGCACAGGCAAAACTCATCTTCTTCAAGCATTCGCTTACGAACTACAAAAAATACACACTAATGTGCTTTACGTAAGAGCAGAAACATTTACAGAAAATCTTGTGAAAGCTATCCGCAATGGCAACATGCTAGACTTCAGAAAATCCCACCGGCACATTGATGTTCTCATTATCGATGATGTGCAGCATTTAGGAAGAAAAATGGCAACACAAGAGGAGTTCTTCCATACCTTCAACACACTGTATAATCAAGGCAAGCAGATCATCCTAAGCGCCAATGTACCTCCTGGCTCTTTACAATACATAGAGCCTAGACTAATCAGCCGTTTTGAATGGGGACTTTCTTTGCCCATCTTAAAATTAGAAAAAGCAGATCTCCTCCTCATGGTTGAAAATCGATGTAGACAACTTGATCTACCTTTAGCAGAACCATCTAGACGATTTATTATAGAAAGCTTTTCTGCTAATCCAAAATCCATTCAAAGAGCCTTAGATGCCCTTTATATTAGAGCCTCTTCTGCCAAACGCTCTCTTACCCCTCCTAAAATTCAACTCATCTTAAAAGACCTTTTAGAACAAGAACAAAAAGAAGTCCTATCTCCAGAGCGGATCGTATCTCATATAGCAGACTTCTATGGACTTAGCTCTAAAGACATCTTAAGTAAGTCTCAAACGCAAGAATGCACAACACCTCGTCAACTCGCCATGTTTTTATGCCGCAGTCAACTGAAAATGCCTTTTATGAAAATTGGAGAATATTTCAACAGAGATCATTCAACTGTGATTTCTAGTGTAAAAATCATGGAAGAAAAAATCCAAAAAAGAGATAAAGAAATTAGCCCTGCCCTAGCAGCTATCCAACAAAAGATTCAGTAGCCTGCTCATAAGAAAACAAGCAAGCTACTAAAATATAAATTTAGATCTTTAAAAAGCGCTCTCCGCCCGGTCTTTGATTCATATTGGACAGTGGAGCAGAAGAATCTTTAGAAGAAGACTCGACTTCTCTTCCTTCTATAATGTTCTTAGCTTTTGCTCTCCACTTTTCAACGGCTTCAACAAAAAGAGGAGCAAATCTTCTCAAAGAAGCTGTATCTGTTCCTACACCCATTTCTAAAACACAATGCATTAGAATGAGCTCTTCTGGCACAGCCACCCCGATTCCACCACCAGCCATCTGTCCACCTAACATGGAACCTTCAAGCAAGATTTCATATAGTTTAAGACGAGTTTTGTCATCTTTAGGAAGTCCGTCCAAGATAGGAGAATACAAGTATAAGCGATCTGAATTAGGCTCATACGTTAGATGTAAAGAAAAAGTATTATCTATTCCTAAAATACACGTATGATTCTCATCAAATATCAATTCCAAGTTGAGTTCTTTAGCAAATTCTTTAAGATTTGCCTTTGCGTTTTCGAGTGTCATGGACACATCCTCCTAAAAAGTGCGTTAATTTTTTTTTCTAGCCCATCTAATAAAATGAACAATAATCCTATCCGAGAGAGTAGTCTAACTCAAAAAAAATAGCAATGAGGAATTTGTTTTTTTCTTAGAGTTTTTTATATAATCTGGGCAACAAATTTCTGAAATAACGATAAACAAAGGGAATATATTTTCCTCATTGAGGAGGGCAGCAAGATATGACCCTAATCTGGCAATATTTTTTTATTCAAAAAACCATTGCCAAATATCCATTAATTATTATAGTAAGTTTTTAATCCTGGAAATATTAAATGGCACCTTTATTAGGCAAAAAGACTCCTCTAGGAACTTGTGTAAAAAATGATGGAGTGAATTTCGCCATCTTTTCTCAAGCCCCAGAGATCTCTTTACTTCTGTTTTATTCTGAAGCTCAAGACCCCTTCTTAACTGTTCCTTTAGATCCAATCTGTAATAAAACAGGAGGAATCTGGCATGTTTTTATTCCGAACTTATCCCCTCCCTTTGAATATCTATATAAAGTTACCTATCCTAATGAAACAGCCTACGTCCACGACCCTTATGCCAAAGGATTATCTTCTGCCTTAAAATGGGGTATCCAAGAAAAATACGAACCTCGAGGACGGTGTTTCATCTCTCCTACTTTTGACTGGCAAGGAGTAAAAAAACCGAACATCCCCTTGGAAGACTTAGTCATCTATGAAATGCATATTCGAGGATTCACACAAGACGACTCTAGTCTTGTTCCTGAAAAAGGAACTTTTCTAGGAATGATTCATAAAATCCCTCATCTTCTTTCTTTAGGAATTAATGCCGTAGAACTGCTTCCTGTTTTTGAATTCAATGAATGTGAAAACATAGGAAAAAAGGGCATTTATAACTTCTGGGGATACTCGACTGTTAACTTCTTCTGCCCCATGCAAAGATATGCACACAGCCAAAATTGGGAAGCTTCTATCCAAGAGTTTAAAACCCTAGTCAGGGAGCTCCATAAAAATGGAATCGCTGTTATCTTAGATGTCGTCTATAACCATACAGCTGAAAATGGGAGCGATGGGACTACTATTTCCTATAAAGGACTTGCTAAACATACTTATTATTCTTTTGATGAGGAAGGAGAGTACTTTAACTTCTCAGGAACAGGCAACACCTTTAACTGTAATAATCCCGTCACAAGTAAACTTATTGTGGACTCCCTATCTTACTGGGCCTCTGAAATGCAAATAGATGGCTTCCGCTTTGATCTAGCTTCCATATTCACTCGAGGACCCGACGGAAAGGTTATGGAAAAACCCCCTCTTTTAGAACTCATCCAAGAAGCTCCCCTTCTTCAAAACTCCTTATTGATTGCTGAAGCTTGGGATGCTGGAGGTCTTTATCAGGTAGGTTCTTTTCCTGGAGAAAAAAGATGGTCCGAATGGAATGGCCAATACCGAGACACCGTTCGTAAATTCATAAAAGGAACAGATGGACAAGTGCCTTCCTTTATGCAAGCCCTTTGTGGCTCTCAAGAGCTTTACTTTAAAAACTCTCCTCTACAAAGTATCAACTTCATCACAGCTCATGATGGGTATACCCTTAACGATCTTGTCTCCTATCAACAAAAGCACAATGAGGCCAATAAAGAAAATAACAAAGATGGAGCCAACGATAATGAGAGCTGGAATTGTGGGGTAGAAGGAGACACTGAAGATAAAGCCATCCTTCTTTTACGAATGCAACAAATCAAAAACTTTCAAATGGCCCTTCTTCTTTCCCTTGGCATTCCTATGATCTTCATGGGTGATGAATATGGACATACAAAGCACGGCAACAACAACACTTACTGCTTAGATAATCAACTTAACTGGTTTTTATGGGATGAGCTTGAAAAGAACAAGGAGCTCTTTCGATTCATGAAAAATCTTATTCAATTTCGAAAAGAAAAAAGCTCTTTCTTTTGCAAAAGTTCTTTTTTAATAGAAAAAGATATTGAATGGCTTTCTCCAAACTTAGAAGAAGAAAGTCGCTTTATTAGTTATATTGCAAAAGACCTTAAAGAAGGAAAAGACTGCCTTATTGCCTTTAATGCAGACTTCCACCCCATAACCATTTCTTTACCCACTCATGCTGTGTGGGTCAGAGTTGCAGATACAGCTCTTTCCTCTCCCTGGGATTTCATAGAAGAAAAAGATAAACGACCACTGGCTATAGAGAGCTATCTTATAGCTCCGCGATCTGCTATCATATTAGAAGCAATTTGCTCTAGATAAGAATCTAACAAATTTGCTATCTTGAGCTTTTGTAACAAGGATTTTTTCATGAAAAAACATTTTTTAACCTCTGTTTTTTGCTTAGGGGCTCTTGTCTCTGGCTGCCAAAAAGACAACACAGTTTCGTCATCACTCTTAGAAACTCAAGCTAATAAATCAACTCTTGCCATTGTCCCTTTAATCGACAATAGCGAGCAGTCTCTTGGATGGAACATCTCTGATGAAATCACCTATACGCTTTGTTCTAAACTAGATCAAAAAAAACTTTTCGACCTAGCTTTGCCGAGCCAAATACGCTCTCAAACCAAAAGAATGAAAGGAAGAAATAATCCTTTTGGCGAAGATATATCTTGGGTAAAGCAAGTTTTCTCTGAAGAAGATTTTGTCGTATTCCTAGAGTTATTAGAACATAAAGAAGTGCCTAAGGAAACTGTTAAACCGACGCCACCCGCCATGCTAGCTGCTGATCTCAAAGTAGGCCTACGAATACGTATTATTGATAATAGAGGAGAATCTCCTAAGATCACTCTACAAGAAATTTTGCAAGACTCTCATTTTATTCCAAGACAATTCAATCAATATAATTTTGATCAATGTTCTTGGGACAGTGAAGAATTTGGACTTTCTCCTGTAGGAATTGCCCATTCTCAGCTTATTAAAGAACTAAAAGATCGCATAGAAAGTTACATCCTTCTAGCCAAAGTTCAACAATAATGTCTGATATAAAAGAGTGTGTAGACTATTTGCCTACGATCCTTCTTTTTGTGCTTATTTCCTCTATAATAAATTGGATCGGGTACAAAAAAAAATTCTACACACTCCCTAGGTTCTCTGAAATACCCTCAGTTTCTCCTTTGCAGGTGCTGGGGTGTTTTGCTATCTACTTCATCACCTTCTTGCCTCTTGCTCATTTCCTTTTCCAATCAGGTCTCATCTTACTCCCCTCCTATGAACCAAACTCTGTTTTTGCCTTAACGCAAATCCTATCTACTTTTTTCTGTTTTTTTTTCTTTGGATGTTTTCCTATTTTTTTGATAAAAAGGCTTTTTGCCTTCTTTGGAAAAACCGTTCTAACGATCAAAAGTCCACTTTAAGACAAGACTTCTTACTAGGTGCTTATACCTGGGTTCTCGGAGCTCCTATCACTTTAGTTGTTGGACAGACCTTTGATCTTTTACTCTGCCTCTTTTTTGGGTTTACAACGTATGAACAAATAGCTGTCCATCAATTAAAACTAGCTCTTGACTCCCCGCTTCTTCTTACATCTACTTTACTTGCTGTTTTCATAACAGCACCTATAATCGAAGAATTCTTGTTTCGAGGAATACTACAAAATATGTTAAAAAAATATGTATCTCAAAAAAATGCGCTAGTTATTGCAGCTTTTTTCTTTGCCCTTATTCACATATCCCCTTCTCAAGGGCTTGGTAACATATCCCTTTTCTTTTCCCTATTTACTTTTGGATGTTTTTTAGGATTTGTCTATGAAAAACAAGGATCTCTTCTAGCTCCTATAGCTCTTCACATGACTTTTAATGCTATTACTACGCTTCAAATTCTATCTATCTAAAAACAGAAAAAAATGAATAGACTTTCGCTTCAAATGATCCAGATCATTCAAGCTTTTAATGATTTATAATGGAAGAAAACCATGGTTCCCATAGGATCTTATACACTAAGGATATATTTTCTTATTTACTCCATCATTCTTTGACATTCTTAAGAAGAACCTGCTAAAATAGATCGAAATTCACTAAGTAATAGGTCTGTATGAAAAAATATATATCTTGTTTTCTCTCTTTTTTCTCTTTAGTCTCAGCAAATCCCATCTCAGAAAAAATCAACTCTTTTGGTTCTGATTTCTATCAAGAAAGCCTTTCAAACGAAAACATCTGCTTTTCTCCTTACTCCATGTTCAGCTCCCTTTCTACAGCTTATCTAGGCTCTAAAGAAGACACAAAAAAAGAACTTGCCAAAGCTCTTTACATAGATCAAAACTTTTTTGAAGCGTTTTCTTTATTCAGCAAAAACTTACACTCTGATCAATTAAACAGCGCAAATGCTATCTGGCTAGAAAAGCAAGTATCTCTTTGTGATGACTACCAAGCCTCCATCAAAGATCTTGATATTCAGGTTTTTTCTAATAACCCATTGAGTGCCTCTACGATTAATGCCTGGGTTGCAGAAAAAACAAAGAACAAGATTCAAAACTTACTAGCCCCTTCTGATATTGAAAAGAGTACACAGGTTATCTTAACAAATGCCCTTCATTTTGAGAGCGTTTGGATAAAACCCTTTAGAAAAGAGCTCACTTGTCCTGGAGAATTTTACATCAACGATCAAGAATCCACCATCACTCAGATGATGGGACAAAAAAGTCATTTTCCTTACTATGAAAATGATCTCTACCAACTCCTCTTACTCCCCATTCAATCCTCCTCTTCTTCTTACACTTGTTTTTTCCTTCTTCCTAAAACCTCGTTCAACAACTTTGAGAGCACCTTCAACCTATCTACGCTCCTTGATCAGATTCATCTAGCAAGCCTCACTCTTGTTAATGTGCATCTTCCCAAGTTCACTGTTGAGCAAACCTTACAGGCAAAAGGGATCCTACAAAACCTTGGCATAAAAAAAGCTTTTTCTTCCGAAGCTAATTTTTCAGGTCTTATTAAAAAAGAAAATCTTTTTATCGATAAAGTCATACATAAAGTCTTTTTTTCTATAGAAGAAAAAGGGGTCACCGCTAGTGCAGCAACAGCTATTACAATGAATAAATTTGCTGCTTTAGTTCGACCGGAAGAGCCTATTTTTTTTACAGCAAATCATCCTTTTATGTTTGGGATTGTAGACTTAAATTCCGATCTTGTGCTTTTCTTAGGTAAATTAACCAGACCTTAGGATCATGAGATGGGCTACATCATTGAAAGTTTTGGAATTTCTGATCTAGGTCTTGCAAGAGACTCTAACGAAGATGTCTTTCACGAGATCCCCATTCATCGTTTTTTTGTCTTAGCAGATGGAATGGGAGGGCATAATGCTGGAGAAATTGCAGCTAAAGAAGCAGTGCACCATCTTTCTACTTCTATCTGTCAAATTTTCGCCTCTAAAGAAGAAACAGATCCTCTAGAAAGCCCCCTCCCCGATCTTCTTCATAAAGCGATCCTAGGAGCTAACCGTTGGGTTCATCAACTCTCTGAACAAAAAGAAGAATTTCAGGGGATGGGAACAACTCTTTGTTGTATCCTTCTTCATGAAGACAATCTTGTTTGCGCCCACATAGGAGATAGTCGTATCTATCGTTTTAGAAAAACTCTAGAACAAATCACAGAAGACCATAGAGTATCCCCGACAATCTCTACCAAAAAAAATATGATCACAAAAGCTGTTGGAACGAGCCCTCATGTAGAGCCCACTATCAATACCCTTCCCCTTTCTTCTAACGACATCTATTTTCTTTGTAGCGATGGACTTACAGACTATGTCTCTGATGAGGAGATCTCTTCCATCTTACAAGATCATCTTTGCATTAAAACTGCTTCTGAAGAACTCATAAAAATAGCTAAGGTTAAAGGAGGCGGTGATAACATCACTGTTCTCATGATCAAGGTAATCGATGAAGCCTAGAATCTATCTTGATAACAATGCAACAACAGCCTTAGATCCTGAAGTAGCTGAAATAATGATCCAGGATCTATCCTCTCCTCCTGCTAACCCTTCCTCTTTACACGCCTTTGGACAAGAAGCCAAGCGAAAGCTTCTAGGAGCTAGACAAACAATAGCCTCCTATCTAAAAGTAAAGCCTGTAGAGATCCTCTTTACTTCTGGTGGCACAGAGTCTATGAACTTTTTACTCAAAGGACTCATCGACTCCTCTAGCAAACCCCATATTATCACATCTAATGTAGAACATTCTTGTATAGAAAAGACCCTTCAAGAATTAGAAAAAAAGGGATGCGAAGTAACCTATCTACTCGCAGGATTGCGTTGCTTTGTATCTACCGATGAAATAGAAAAAGCGATACAACCGAACACAAAACTCCTCGTCTTCAGTGCTGTTAACGGAGAAACAGGGGTAAAACAAGATCTAGAAGTCCTTTCTAGCTTAGCGCTAAAACATAATATTCCCCTTGTCATCGACGGCGTAGCGTTACTTGGTAAAGAAGAGTTTTCTATTCCCAAAGGAATTACTGGTATGGGCTTTTCAGCCCACAAATTCCATGGACCTAAAGGAGTAGGATTTGTCTTTCTAAAATCCCACACCAAAATCTGTCCCCTGTTAACTGGAGGGGGCCAAGAATATGGATTTAGATCGGGAACAGAAAACCTAACAGGGATCTTAGGACTTGCTAAGGCCATTTTACTTCTTAAAGATAAACTCCCTCTAGCCACAAAAAAGATGCAATCTTTACGAGATTCTTTTGAAGAAAAGCTTCTTAAAAATCTTCCAACTCTCCACATCAATGGATCAGCTCCCAGAATATGCAATGTATCTAATATAGCCTTCCCAGGCGTTGATGCCGAGACCCTCCTCATCCAACTCGACTTACAAGGGATCGCAGCAAGCCACGGCTCTGCCTGCTCCTCTGGAGCCCTAGAGCCCTCCCGAATTCTCACCCAGATGGGACTTTCTTCTTCCCTTACGAAGTCTTCTCTTCGCTTCACCCTAAGCAGGGATACAACAGAAGAAGAGATCGACCAGGCGGTCTTTTTACTAACTCATCTTGTGAAAAATCTTTAGACTTTATCTGAAAATAGTAGTGGCGGCCCTCTCGTTGTACAGCTTTACACCCTCCTCTGTTACTGTAATAATTTTACTTTTCACATTGACTATACATAATTTATTCCAATCATCATCTAATTCTAAATAGAATGAAAACGAATCATTTTCAGAATCAGTAATTATTATTTTTTCATTATTTAAGATCCTTTTATATTCAGACTTACCCTCCCCCCTTGCATTATCAGAACTAGGAAAAGCCTCCTTACTCATTGAAAACCCTAGAGAAGAAAGGAACTGCTCTGAAGAAACTTTTCCCAGGAGACCTCCTGATTCAATCTTAAACGAGTCTATGCCATGATTCTCAAAAGCGCTAAGGGACTCTGACCGTTCATCTGAATTCTTTACTCCCAATATTCGTTTAGCACATGCGTTTACTGAAGAGACACCTGGTAACCTAGCCCACATCTTGCTGACCCTCGGCACCAAAAATGCTTCACCTGCTGCACATAACGATCCTACAATAGGAATATATTCAATAATACCAATCACGATATGAGCGAGCCTAGATAAGCAAAGCTCAAAACCTGTTAATTCAGAAAACGCCATCTGAAAATGCCTTGTTCCATAGACAGCGCCGGTAAACACATGCCCTCTCCAATAGTAATCCTCGTTAACCTTGTATCCACTTTTACACCCAGAGAGGACCTCCCCCCCATGCCCCCCTTCCAGACGTCCGGCTTTATAATCAGTTAAAGAAATTTTCATCACACTCGCAAACAAGATATTGACATAAACTTCAACATAATACACAAACATATTTAAAACAAATAAGATTAAAATTATCACATAAATTAAAAGCATAACAGACTAATCCCCCTTATTTTAGAGGAATTATCAGCCACATTCTAAACTTGTTGAAGGAAAGACAAGATTT
>CANNLR010000007.1 GCA_947505635.1 Chlamydiota bacterium | reverse complement strand
TCGAAAAGTGTTATACTTTGAAACACCATTAGAGGTTTTTAATCGATTAACTACCGAATGCTCAGGTGTTGCACCTCGAGGTTGAAAGGGCCCTTGATAAAGCCAGCCTAACAAAAAAAGACCAGGCAAAGCTTAAAATCCCTCATATAACTTGGCAATTCAACTGGAAAGAACTACTTCAAAAAATAAAATATTTGCTACCACATCCTCCGCGATTAATCCAAAAAGACCATTTTCCACTTGAATTATATTACCCGAGAAGGATAATGTTATCCAATCTTGATTACATTTTAATCTAAACTCGCGAGAAATTCATGCAAGAAGAACTTAAAGCCATCATTGACATCCAAGAACTAGACATGAAAATGATCCGTCTTATGAGGCTCAAAAAAGAGCGACAAAAAGAGCTTGATCAAATCGACACGCTGCGAAAAGAGCTGTACCAACAGTTTGCAGATAAGGAAGAAGAAACAAAAGAGCTTGGTCGTACAATTGAGCAAAATGAACTTAAAATCCAAGAAATTGCGACTAAGATTAAAAAATTAGAATCTCAACAAATCAGCATTAAAAAAACTGACGAGTTCAACGCTCTTACTTTAGAAACAACAGCAGCTGAACGAGAAAAGTCTTTTCTAGAACAAAAAGTTTCTGATCTTTTAGATAAAAAAATATCAGAAGAAGAACTCTTAGAGACTATCCGAAAAAGCCTTGAATCTTCAGCAGACATCAGTAAAGATTTAGAAAAAGAAGTAGCATCCAATATCCGCTTAATCAATCAAGAGGGCTCTCACTTAAAAGAACAAAGAGATCTCTTAGCAAAACAAGCAAATCCCGAACTTCTTAGAATCTATGATCGACTTTTGAAAAACAAAAAAGATCGCGTTGTAGTATCTATAGAAAACAGAACTTGCAGTGGGTGCCATATTGCGCTAACAGCTCAACATGAAAACCTTGTCCGCAAAGGCGATAACTTAGTATTTTGCGAACATTGTTCAAGAATTCACTACTGGCTACACGAACAAGAATCAGAAGACGAAGGCGCTACAAAGAAAAGAAAACGACGCAGAGCTTCGGCTGCTACCTAGATTTTTTAAAAGGGAAAGCGGGCAATCGCTGCAGATTTCGTATACGTACGGGACTGGAGAGGAAAGTCTGGACTTCGCAGGAGCAGATACCAGTGAAAGACTGGGGGTCGCAAGACTACGGAAAGTGCAACAGAAAATACTCCGCTTCTCTAGCAATAGAGAAGACAGGCTGAAAATGGCAACTTTATGAGCTGCCCCATTTATAGAGATATAAATGCGCTGCAAACCCTATCTGAAGCAAGAAATAAGAGCAAAGAATTGGGCTCCAAAATGCTCTTGATAAATCGCTTGAGGGCCTTGGCAACAAGGCTCCTAGAGGAATGGTTGCCGGGCGCGTAAAAGCGCTTACAAAATCCGGCTTACGTCTTTCCCTTTTAGTTTTTATTCTATAAAAGAGTCTGCCATGACGTTTATAACAGAAATGCCCCCTGTCTTACACGTCGAAGGCTCTCCCTTCGAAATGGGCTATACCCATGGATCTATTTTAAAAGATAAGATCCGTCAAAACATTGAAAATCACCTGAAAAATCCCTCTCTTTCAGAAGAAGCCAAAGTAAAAGTTCAAGCCTTTGCCATAAAGGTCCCCTCCATTCTCCCTTTTATTCCAAAAAAATATATAGAAGAAATGGAAGGGCTCTCAAAAGGGGCCGATGTTCCCTTCTCTGATATCTTATGGCTTAATCTTTTTCCTGAAATGTTTCACTGCTGCGCTATCACAGTTCATGGAGAGGCTTCCATTGATCGCTCTCTTTATCACGCAAGGCTTTTAGACTATGCCGTAGGAAAAGATCTACAATCATCAGCCGTTCTTCTTGTTGCTAAGCCTAAAGATGCTATCCCCTTCCTTAGTGTCACCTATGCAGGATTTATTGGCTGTATTACAGGAATGAATGCTGAAAAAATCTCCCTTGGAGAAATCGGAGGACTAGGCTACGGCAAATGGGAAGGAATCCCCATGTCCTTTCTCTTACGCTCTTGTTTAGAAGAAGCTTCTTCTTTAGAAGAAGCTCGAACCATTCTATCTTCAGCTAAAAGAACTTGTGAATACTATTACATCATAGGAGATGGAAAAACAGAAGAGTCTTTTGCCTGCTACGCAACCCCCGACCAAATTAGCTTCCTACCTCCAGGAAAAGACTACTGTATCATCCCCTCTTCCTTAGCAGATAAAGATCATCAATTCCTTACAGAAGAACCCTTCCCTTTACAAGAAACCTCTCTTCTTTTTCATCAACCTAAAGATACATTATTACTAACAGGAACTATAGCCCCTGAACGATATCCCATTTTAGAAAAAAGGATTCTAGACCATTACGGTTCTATCAATGCTGCTTCTTTAATCGATATCATCAAGCAACCTGTAGCTCGCACATCTAATCTACACAACGCTATCTTTCACCCCTCTTCTTTACGGGTGTGGGTAGCTCATGCAGGACCCTTAGGCCCTGAACTAGAACCGGCTTGTAACCAACCCTATCACTGCTACTGCTTAAGCGATTTGCTCTCTTCTTCATCTTCTTGAAAAGCACTCATATACAAGATCTTGTAAAAAACAGGCTTAAGATTGCCTTAAGCCTATTCTTATAAGAGACTAAAAATGACCTGTACTCGCAAAGGAATCCGTAGCTCTAATTAAAGCATCTGTCATCCCTGGATGATAAGGACTATGAGGCCCACCTTCAACCAAGCTATAGCTGACCTCACACCCTACGTCTTTTAGTCTATCAACTAACTCTTGGGCAATGTAAGGATGGCAGAGGTTATCACTAGCCCCTTGAACTATTTGCACAGGAATTTCTTGCATTTTAGCAAGACGCTCTGGCGCCAAAAGATTATAAGTTAGAGATACACTATTCATAAGCAACGTCTCCCAAATACCAGTAGAGCGATCAGATGGCGTTGTTTCCAAATCATCTTCCATAAGTCTTGCAAAGTTACCCAAATCGGTTGGATCGTCTACAAAATCTTCGAATGCCGTCCAAATACGCTGCGCAATTAAATCATTACGTCTCACACAAAGTTCACTGTAGGCAGCATAGATCGTGGGGGTATTATCCAAAGAGACTTCAAATCCTTTAGAATTAGCATAATTCACAACTCGATCTAAAGCCTCCGGCTTCCAGTATGCACCACACTGTCTTGCATGTCTTTCTTTATCAAAAAATAGGGCATTTTCCTTAGGAGTCACAAGAAAAATCCCTCTTATAACAAGACCTAAACACTGATCTGGACATTCTTGCGCATAATAAACACTTAAAGCAGAACCCCAAGAGCCTCCAAATACGAGCCACTTATCAATATTTAGATGTTTTCTTAAAACTTCGATATCACCTACCAATGTTTTAATGGTCACATCTTGAAATGTCTGAGAAGGAGTGCCAGGGTCCATAGCAGAGGGGATACAATCTGAAGTCCCTCTTTGCTGGAAGGCTATAATACGATATTTTTCTGGATCAAACCACTGATGGTCTGTTGCTCTAAATTTAATGCCCGGTCCTCCATGAAAAAAAGCCACGGGAATCCCCTCAAGATTGCCAGACTCTTCAACATGGATCTCCAACCTGATGCAACTTCAACTTTAGAAACAATGGGTATTGTAGACTGATATTGCGTTCGTAACACGGTAGCATTTTCTGATGCTACCCCACTAACAGTAAAAAAACTAATAAAGACATATAAAACAAATGGAAGCATATAACATCTCTCCCTGAGAATTTATTAAAAAAATATTAAGACCGCCAAGCGGCCACAATGGGAATGGGGATATTAAACGGCAATCTATCACAAATCTCAATCTAAAAATGAAAAAAGACAGCTTAGAGAGTACAAGCTACCCACAAAATAACCCTTACCAGAATCTTAGATTAAACTTTAGGCTTGCATCCCTTCAGAGCTTCTTTTATGCTAAAACTTTTTATTTAACTAAAAGGCAAGTTATGCGAAATTTCACTAAGCCCTTATTTATTAGTCTATTAGCTTTATCTTTTTCTCTAAATTGCTATGGGAAAATACCCACAAAAGAGTCTCTTTTAAATAGTCACGATCAGTTTGTCTCAGAAGGACGCAATCTTATTCGTTCTAAGACTACTACCCCTCCCCCAATAGAAGAACTTTTAGAATCATCACCCTTCTCATCTTACCCCTTTGTTCTTTGGGACTACGCAGAAGATATTCAATCAACAGATTCAACTTCTGATGCCACGCATTGGACTAACCTCTTAGCTTTTATCTCAAAAAATACAATCACAAAGGTCATCACAAATGTAAAAGACCCTAGCACTTTCCCCTTTTTTGGAGTAAGTGCAGAAGGGGCCTCTTTTATGACCTATGCCGCTACGATCCCCTCTTCTTGTGAACTTGCTATCTTATTTGAACTAAGTGATTTTGCTTGGGACTCGACCCCTCCGCCAACACCCAACCCAGCAGCATTACCGTCTCCTTATCCTGCCCTTCCCTCCTACTTCGCAGATCTTCCTTTGAAAATGGAATGGGTAAGACAGATGATAGATCTTGGAATCCCTATTAAAGAAGTCGTCTTAGACGCCCAACCTATAGATCCTCCAGGCGATTTTGCAGAATACCAACTCCTTATCAACTATATGGACTACTTCTGCACAGTTAATAATCTAGACAATCTTCGTTTGGCTATGACCTATGGCATCAACGTAAAAGAGCCAACCCTTTCCAATCTAAGCAGTTTCCCAACTCCTATTAACCTAGCTCCTCCTGGTAACTTCCCCCCTTTAACAAGTGGTTTTACAGCTCCGGAATGGCGCCCTAGTACTACTCATGCTCTTTTAGGTCAGGTATATATACAAGTCTATGAACCTGACATGCCCTATATCTTCACCCTACCTAATAATCCAACTCTTGCAGCTACAAGTCTTTTGCACAATTTTCGAGACGAGCCGTACATTCTAGGAGAAGGAACCATTAGTTTTTCTCCTAGTTCTAAAGTCGTAACAGGGACCAATACCGCCTTCTTAACAAGCGTCCCCCCTGTCACAGCTGATATGCCTATCGGTGTTTTACAATCAAATGCGATGGTTCTAGTCGGCCTTGTAAGCGAGACCGTTCCTATCACAGAAAACTCCCTCAGCGTCAACTCTAATCCTTCCTCAAGTGGGACAAACCTCCCCTTTTACCAAACAGAGCTCATCAATAAATGGACATTTCCTTTTACAACACAAAAGGTTGTAAATAACATTTGTCTTATATTTAGCTTTGAAAATCAAGAAAATAACAAGGATCCTTTTTTTGGAACATGGACACAAGATCAGTTCATGGATTTTCTGACTTTATTTTTAAAATACGGAAATACTACCTTGCCTTTTTATATGAAAGATTCCAATACACCTCTTTCAATACCTTCAAATATTGGGATCTATGACTTTGTGATCTTTCAAGAAAATATGATAGAATAACCTAAAAAGTATCATTTAACTGTTGCGATTCGTTAATCGCAACAGTATTTTCCCCTTTTCTGTTGTGATTAACATAGCTTAAGATTCCTTAACAAGAGCTCTTGGATGAGATTTGTCATACACTTCTTTTTTTAACCGAGTAGAAACGTGGGTATAAATGGTGGTAGTTGCTAAGGAGCTATGCCCTAAAAGAACTTGGATGGTTTTTAAATCCATTCCGTTTTCTAACCAGTGCGTTGCTATGGTGTGTCGAATCGTATGAGGGGTAATCCTCTCTACTAAGCCACTTGCTTGTAAATAGTCCTTAAAATTTCTATCTATGGACCTTGTTGTAATTCTTGTCCCAAACTTATTAAGAAAAATCGCTTTAGGATCTTCTTCAGCTTGATGCTCCTTATCATCTAAATAACGGTCAGGATGCTCTAGATAGCGAATAATCCAATTAAGTGCTGTTTGTGTCATAGGAATGACTCTTTCTTTTTTTCCCTTCCCTCTAACTCGAAGTAAACAAGCCGATCTATCTAAAGAAGATCTATCTAAAGCCGCAAGCTCACTAATACGAAGCCCTGAGCTATAAAATAACTCCATAATACAACGATCCCTAAGCCCTAGGTAAGAGCCTAAATCAGGCTCTGCAAATAACTGCTCTACCTGGGCGTAAGCAATTGACACAGGGATGGTTTTTTCTAGTTTAGGTCTTTCCACTTCCTCTAGAGGACTAGAAGATAAAACCCCCTCTTTGACAAGATAGGTAAAAAAAGAACGCAACGAAGATAGCTTCCGAAGAACTGTTCTTTTTTTTACATTTTTTTGACTAAGTTCTGCTAGGTAGGCTCGGAAAATCTTTTTATGTAAAGAAGCTAACATCCATATGTTTTCTTGATAAAAAGTGTCTACAAAAAATTTAAATTGCTCCAAATCCATCCGGTAATTTCTTAACGTATGAATAGAGTAATTTTTAACGACTTGTAAAACTTGTAAAAACATCTCTTTTCTTTGATTAAATTCTTGACAGAGCTCATTAGACACCGGCTTTTCCCCTTGTTTTTCTTTGTTTTTTATGATAGAGTTCTACTTAATTTTTACAAAGAAGTTAACTTATGATTACACTATCTAGCGTTTCTAAAAAAATAGGTGCAAGGGTTTTATTTAATGACGTGCAGGCTACTTTCAATGTCGGATGTCGATATGGTCTTACAGGTCCTAATGGAGCTGGAAAATCCACTCTCTTAAAAATTATCATGGGATTGGAAGAACCTACAAGCGGAAAAGTCACTTTGCCAAAAAAAGTAGGCTATTTAAAGCAAAACATCGAAGACTTTCGAGACGATAGACTCGTAGATGTCATTATCATGGGAAATCCACGCCTTTGGAATGCCCTAGCTGAAAGAGAATCTTTATATGATGAAGAGATGACAGATGCTGTTGGAATCCGCCTTGGAGAATTAGAAGAAATTGTAAGTGAAGAAGATGGCTATACAGCTGAATCAGAAGCAGAAGAACTCCTTACGGGGATAGGAATTCCTAAAGACTGTCACTACCAAAAAATGCATACGATTCCCACCGATAGACAATTTAGAGTGATGCTTTGCCAAGCGCTATTTGGGAATCCCAAAGCGCTTATCTTGGATGAACCTACAAACCATCTAGACCTCGAATCTATCCATTGGCTTGAAACCTTCCTCCACGATTATAAGGGAGTCTTAGTCGTCGTCAGCCATGATAGACACTTTTTAAATGCCGTTACAACACAAATTGCTGATATTGACTACGAAACGCTCATCATCTACACAGGTAATTACGATGACATGTTGATTGCTAAAACGGCTGCAAGAGACAGAATGGAAGATGACAATAAATCAAAAGAAAAAAAGGTTGCGCAACTTAAAGAATTCGTTGCCAAGTTTGGATCTGGAACAAGAGCATCCCAAGCACAATCAAGAGTTCGAGAAATAGATCGCTTGCAACCTCAAGAGCTCAAAAAATCCAATATCCAACGTCCTTATATTCGATTCTATCCTCCAGAAAAGACTTCAGGACAAACTGCTTTCAGAGCAGAATCCATCGCTAAAGCCTATGATCACACCCCTGTCTTTAAAGATTTATCCTTTGATGTAGCACGAGGAGATAAGATCGCCATTATTGGAAATAACGGTAAAGGGAAAACCACCTTAATCAAACTTCTAGCAAGTGTCTTTACTCCAGATTCCGGAACCATCGAAGTTGGCCATCAGGTACAAGTAGGCTACTTCCCGCAAAACCACCATGACTGCATCGACAAAAAAGGACTAGAGACTTCTTTTGAATGGCTTAAAAAACAAAAAGCCGGCGTCTACGATCAAGACATCAGAAGTATCTTAGGTAAAATGCTTTTTTCAGGAGATGACGCCTTTAAATCCGTCTCTCACCTCTCAGGAGGAGAAACAGCAAGACTTCTCATTGGCAAGCTGATGCTTTGTAATTATAACGTTCTTTTGTTAGATGAACCTAACAATCACCTAGACTTAGAAGCTGTCTCAGCTCTTGCCTGGGCACTAGAAGACTTTAAAGGAACTGTCGTATTTGCAAGCCATGATCGAGATCTCATTCAAAAAGCTGCTACTAAAATTATCGCCTTTGAAGATAATAAAGTTTGCTTCTTTGATGGTAAATTAGATGAGTATTTTGCTACACGCAAGTAATGGATTTTACTCAACCCAAATTCCTTAGCCTATCACTTTCGCATCGCCATAAAAAAGCAAGAGAGCTTCTTAAAGCTCTTTTTTATGGCGAAACTGAAAAGCTTAATTGCTACCGAAACTTCGAACTTTGGCTTGACCTTCCCCCATTAGATCTACAAAACACAGAAGAGGTAAGTGCCCGTTTTCATCTACATGCAGAAAAGGCAAATATTTCCTTACAAGAACACTCTTTATTACACATCCGTCATGAAGATCGGGTAAGTGAAGTTCCTTTTTTGAACATTCAGATATTTCTATATTCGCTACGCTCTGCTTTTAATGTGGGAAGCATCTTGCGCACAATAGAAGCCTTTCGCCTTGGCACTCTCAATTGTTCTCCTAATACCCCAACCCCTGATCATCCTAAAGTACAAAAGACTTCCATGGGCACCCATCTTCACGTCCCCTATCACGCTAATGTGGACCTCTCAACACTCCCAAGACCTTGGATTGCCTTAGAAACAGCATCCCCCTCAACTTCTCTTTATTCTTTTACTTTCCCCCCTACCTTCACTCTTATTCTCGGCAATGAAGAATTTGGGATCCCGGAATCTATTTTAAAGCAATGCGATTACATTGTAGAAATCCCTCTCGTAGGAGGTAAAAATTCTTTAAATGTCGCCGCAGCTTTTGCCATCGTAGCAAGTCACATCCGAGCAAATATTCGGTAAAAAAAAACTCGGCTGCACTTGCCTCATACATATACATTATCCTACTTATGGGATGTTAACATCTCAAAATAATAAGGATTATCAGCTAGAACATTTCGATCGAAAACAAAAACACCCTGTCCACTTTTATGCAAACCGACCACATATGCAATCCCTTCTAGATATCCCGTTGATTTAACAAACGATCTGTCAACTGAGATCTCGTTATTAGGGGTAACTTTTAAAATGGTGTACTTATTTTCATTATCAGATGGATGACCGATAATCGCCGTATCAGAAGGCAAAAGATGCGGCAAGAACAGCTGTCGAGAAAGATTTTTTCCTGCTTGATTTGCCTTCTCAGCAGTTGAAAAATAGTCTCCAGTAGTAGAGGCTGCAAACGTTTGAGAAGCGTGACTATAACTCTTAGTCACTAGTTGGTAAGGAAGTTCTGAATCCCCGGATGGCATTGTTTGTAGATATTTTGATATACTCATTTTTCTTTCCTTTTTATTAAACAAAGTCAAATATGATACCAAGATTTGAAGAAAAGTAGCAAGGAATTTTACTTAATTGAGATCTTTCGTTTGTATTGAGGATTTACAGATAAAAAACATGTCAAAGTCGGCATCTGGAACAAATATGGATCCCGGGAAAGGAGTGCGTCAACAACAAAAATACCTCCTGGATGCAAACTCTCTTTAGAATGAGAAGCTATTACTTCTAAAATCCCGTTAAAACCAATAAATCCTAAAAATAAAAATAAACTTACATGACTAAAAAAGATTATTTTGCTATGAGATAAAAAAAGAGATGTTTATTCTTTTAGATTTACTACTGTACCTTTAACCAAAAGAGGCAAAATGAGCCAACATCGGATACCAAGCGATCTAGATCCTAGCCGATCTCAACGATCCGGATCTCTTATTCCTGAAGAATCTGGAGAAGATTCTCAAAAAACGTCTTTTTCTTCTCTCATGCAAAGCAATCCTGTTGAACAAGATCCAACTTCTATGACTATCAACCCTATGCAGCTTGCTCAAATGGCAACAGCAGGCCCTATTAATCCTAGCACAATATTAGCTCAAGTGCAGATGGTTCAAAATCAAATGCTTAATGTTAAAGGACAAATTTCTCACCCTAACTTAAAACTCAATACTTCTCAAAAAAACACAATTAAAAATAAGCTCGTTTCTGCTAATTCTAAATTAGAAGAGGCCCATCTGAAGATGGGGGGAACCTTAGATAAAAAAGAAGAAGAGGCCGGAGATGCCCCTTCGAAAGGACCTATCGCACATTTTCTAGGCATGCTATCTAATGGCCTCGATCAATTAGAAGACACAAAACACCTTGTCAAAACAGTCAGCAAAAATGGGCAATTATGCCCTGCCGACTTTTTGACAATCCAAATAAAACTTGCTAAGGCAAGTCAAGAAATAGAATTTACAGGGGTTCTTTTATCAAAAACCCTAGATGGCTTTAAACAACTTATGAGTGTGCAATTGTAAAAAGGAAGTTTCATGGAATTCTCATCTGATTTTGACAAACTTATCTCCAATCTAGATAACTTAGAGCTCTCCACAGTTCATGGCCGGATTACAGAAATCGTTGGCATGTTAATAAAAGCTGTTGTCCCCGAAGTGAAAATGGGAGAGATTTGTCTTATCAAAAGAGAGGGGGAACCCCTTTTAGCTGAAGTCATCGGGTTCACACAAGAACAAGTATATCTTTCCCCCTTAGGAGAGATGACAGGCATTGGCCCCTCTTCAGAAGTAATTCCCACAAAGCTCCCTTTACATATCAAAGTTGGCCAAGCGCTCTTAGGACGTGTGCTAGACGGTCTAGGACAGCCTCTTGATGTCGAGTCTATGGGACCTTTGGTCTTAGAAGACACCTACCCTGTTATCAACCCTCCTCCAGATCCTTTAAAAAGAAAAAAGATCACCGATCCCCTTTCTGTTGGGATTCGTTGCTTAGATGGAGTGCTTACTTGTGGCGAAGGGCAAAGAGTTGGAGTTTTTGCAGCAGCAGGCGGCGGTAAATCCACCCTTCTTTCCATGTTAGCTCGCTATGCTAAAGTTGATATCAACGTCATCGCATTAATCGGGGAAAGAGGCCGAGAAGTCCGAGAATTCATAGAAAACGACCTAGGTCCAGAAGGAATGAAACGCTCTGTTGTCATAGTCTCTACATCTGATCAAGCAGCTCAGCTCCGTTTAAATGCAGCCTACGTAGGAACAGCTATTGCAGAATACTTTAGAGATCAGGGTAAAACAGTTCTTTTAATGATGGACTCGGTTACCCGTTTTGCTAGAGCTTTACGAGAAATTGGGTTAGCGGCCGGAGAGCCTCCTGCTCGAGCAGGATATACCCCTTCTGTCTTTTCAACTCTTCCTAAACTGTTAGAGAGGTCTGGAAACTCCGATAAGGGATCTATTACAGCTTTTTATACAATTCTTGTTGCTGGCGACGACATGAATGAACCTGTTGCTGATGAAGTGCGCTCTATTTTGGATGGTCACATCATCCTTTCTAGTGATCTTGCAAGACAATTTCACTATCCTGCTGTTGACATACTCTCCTCTGCAAGCAGAATTCTTCCCCACATCATAGATAAAGAACATTTGCAACTTATAGGAAAAGTGAGAGAGGTGTTAGCTCATTATAAGAAAAATGAATTGCTTATCCGTATTGGAGAATATAAGCCAGGATCGGACAAAAATGCTGATTTTGCTATTAAATACATTGATAAGGTCAATCAATTCTTAAAACAAAGAGTTGACGAACCCTCCTCTTTCGAAGAAACCTTACAACAATTGAAAGCCTTATTTCGATAGATTCATAAAAAAGGCGGGAACCCTTGAATAAAAAAGATTACCCTTTAGAACAACTCATACTCATTAAACAAAAAAGACTCGAAGAAGCTGAAAAGGTTTTACAACAAAAAAAAGAGCTCCTCCTTAAAGAAGAGCAGAAAATGAAACAGGTGGAAGAAGAAAGAGATGTTGTTAAACACCATAAGGATGACAAGCTAACCCAACTAAGACATGAGCTTGACACAGGAACATCTAGTCTAAAAATACAGCAAATGAGGCTTTATCTAAAAGAAGTAGTAGAAAAACTCAAAACAAAAGAACTCAAAGTAATAGAGCAAAAAAAACTATTAGATGCCGCCATAAAAGCTGTCGAAGTTGCACGTGACGACATGTTAAAAAAACGACTATCTACAGAAAAGATGGACCTCCAAAAACAAGAATGGACAAAAGAACAAAAAATTCTTGCAATAGAAAAAGAGGAAGCCGATTCTGATGAAATAGGAACTATAATCTTTACAAGAGGAAAATCCCGTGAGTGACTTTTCCCTAGATCCCTCCTTGACTCCCAAAGAGCTTCTTGCAGCACAAACCGTAGTAAAAAAACAAGTAGAGCCCGACCTTAAAAAATTTGAATCTGAAATGAAAAAAATCAAAACAGATGCCGACCAAAAAAAACAAAGGAAAAGAGAAGAAGAAGAAAATGAGGGATCAAAAAAAATCATTAAAGAGGCTCAAGAGCTAATAAAGCAACGAGAAGATTCTCTTTATGCCCTACAAAAACCGAATATAAAAACATCTCTTAAAATAAAAAAAACTTCTCCACAAGATGAAAACCCAAAACCATTTCTTCTTCCCTCTTTAAATCAAGCCTCTCTTCTTTTTCAAAAAAATGACTTCACGCTTAATTTGTCACAGCCCCCTTCTGAATGGATAGAACGAGCAAAAGTAGAACAAACGCTTGGATTGCAAGGTTTTGCAATGCCTTTACTAGATTCTACTCAAGTAGAAGACATTACCTCTTTTTCTCTTACATCTAAAATAGGAGATTTACTTTCTCCTCCACCTCCTTTAAAACAAGAAAACGATCTACAACCAAAAGACATTTTAGCCCCTTTAGAAGAAATTGAAAAAAAATATCCAAAAAAAACTACCGAAGAAGACATTAAAAAATATATAGAAGACCATCCCAACATCCTCACAACTCCGCCTCCCCTATTTCTTTTTTCTATCCCTGAAGACACCCCTACCTCTCCCTCTAACTTACACCGCCTATCTCCTGATGCATTTGCTCTATTTGAACGAATCGTTGGAGTTATTACTGTGATCCAAAATAAAGGGGGAATATCGCAAACAACCATAAATTTAAACCAACCTCAATTTGCTGCTTCTATTTTTTTTGGTTCTCAGATTACAATTGAAGAATGCGACACAGCTCCCCAAGAGTTCAATATTCGATTTTGTGGGAAAGAAGAAGCCGTGAAGGCCTTCTTTAATCATAAAAAAGAATTAGAAACTGCATTGACCGAAGGATTTGAAAAAAAAAGATTTTGTTTTAAGGTTCAACGAATAGAAACAGACCTTTCTACAAATTAACAAAAAAAAGGATCAATTTTTTATGAGTCTTACTCCCCTACTATTCCTAAAAAAACCATTGCAAGAACTCAAAGAAAAAAAAGACATTAAAGACTTAGACTTTCAAAATCCCTTGCAAGTAGAAAAAGATAAAAAAAAAGAAAGCAAATCTCTAGATCTTTTAATGGAGCTTTGCAGACAGGGACTTATCAGTAAAATTTCTACAGAAAAAAATATTTCTGAAGATAAATCTGAACCAATCGAAAAGAGTCCGTCCCCTCTATCTCCCTTTATCCTTTCTCAAGCACAACTTCCTTTTTCTCCCATTGCTCCTATTATAGATCCCCCTCTACAAATCTCTTCTATCTCAACTATCCCTGATGAATGCTTGAAACTCATTGATAAATTATGCAGTGAAATGCTCGTCATGGATGCAGAATCCTGTATTACAACTACCTTCGTTTTGGAAACAGAAAATTTCATAAATTCTCCTTTTTACGGGACTAAGATTACCATTGAAGAGTACTGCACGGCTCCTAAAGTCTTTAATGTATCTATTACAGCGCAAGAATCTGCTATAACCCTAATAGAAGCTCAAATGATAAATTTTTTCGAACTTTTAGAGACAAGAAACTTTTCCTTTGCTATTCATAAAATTGACACTCATTTATCAACAGATTCTTGGTATCAAGGAAAAGATCAAGAGCCTGACGAAGACAACCAAGACCAAGAGGACAAATGAATACATTAGCTCCCCTATCATGGGTAAAGCAAGTTGAAGAAAGCGCCCTCTTATGCCAGAAAATTCCTCTTTGGGGATCTTGCCCCCTTTTCCCATGGGCAAAGATATCCGAAAAGATGCAACAAAACCTCAATATCCCAGATTTCAACCTTCAGATATCTCAATGTCAGTTATTAAAACCTGAAGACTTTTTGACCCCCTTTGGAACAGATCCTCAGCTTCTTTTCTTTCAGCTATCACCTCTTCCTGGATACCTAACATGGATTCTTTCTGCTGAATCTATGAAACAAATCTCTTCTTTAGCTCTAAGTCAAGAGGGAACTAAAGACCTCTCAGATCCTAGACTGTTAGAAGGATTTTACCAATTTCTCCTTCTACAAACCTGTGAAGTCATCGAAAGCTTACACACTTATCCTGACTTACATATCCAATGGTTAGATAAGAAAGAACTGCCTAAAGAGGCCTCTTTAGGAGTTGATCTTTCTATTAAAATTAAAGAGGCCTCTTTCTTAGGCAGACTTGTAGTCTCTTCCGAATTTCATACGGCTTTTTCAGAGCATTTTTTTACAAGTTCTTTCAAGTGCGAAGCAGCTCCTTCCTACGCAAAAATCGATGTCTCCCTATCCTTGGAAATAGGAAATTGCCTTCTAGAGCAAAGTGATTTTGCAAATCTTCATCTAGGAGACTTCTTAATCTTAGATCACTGCTCCTACGACCCTACTAACGACAAAAGCTCTGCCATCCTTAGCCTAGAAGAAAAACCTTGTTTTATCGTAAAAATCAAAAAAAACGGCCTTAAAATCCTTGACTATGCCGTCTATCATGGAGATACCAACAATATGGATGAAGAATTTATCTCAGACTCTTTTGAAGAAGAGACACCTCTCCCTAACCTCGAAAAAGATCCAAAAGAAGAGGAAGATAAAACCCCTTCAGAAGATCATGAAGAAGTCGAAAAAGAAGTAGAGCCCTCTAAGGCTCTTCCTCCTGAGATCTTAACTTCCCCTTCAAAAATTCCTTTTCCGATTGTTGTAGAACTAGATCGCATCAAAATGAGCTTAGAAAAACTTTTACAACTGACTCCTGGTAATATACTAGAAATGACCGTACAACCGAATCAAGGGGTCTACTTAACTGTCCATGGCAAAAAAATTGCAAGAGGCGAGCTGATTAGAATTGGAGAAGTCTTAGGGGTGAAAATCTTAGAAACTGGAGATCTCCCTCCTGTATGATACAAGAACCGTTTCATAAGCAAAACACACAACCCGCTGCCCCTGATCAAACTTCAGAACCCCCATTACCTGAAATAATTGGTCCTTATAAAATACAAGCCCTCCTCAGCAAGGGGGGGATGGGATGGCTCTATATGGGCCTCGATCCTAACACAAAAAGCCCTGTAGCCGTTAAGGTTCTTCCAACAAGTCTTGTAGACAATCAAGAAAGCCTCGATCGTTTTTTGAAAGAATCCAAACTCACCTCGCTTACGAATCATCCAAACATCGTAAAACTCTATGGAGAGGGCTCCTGGGAAGGGGGTCTTTATATTGCAATGGAATGGATTCGAGGAGTTTCTCTTAGGCAATTTCTAACAAAACAGTCTTTTTCTTTGAAACGTTCTTTAGAAATCATATTACAAATATGCTATGCACTAAAACACTTGCATGACAATCATATTGTTCATCGAGATTTAAAACCTGAAAATATTTTAATTACAGAAGAAGGGCTGATTAAAGTTGTCGACTTTGGTATTGCTCAAATGGTCCATGATACCCCTTTACTATTTTCTTCAAAGATCATCGGCACCCCTAATTATATGAGTCCTGAACAAAAAAAAACTCCTAATGAGGTCAGTTACACTTCTGACATCTATTCTGTTGGAGTTCTAGCTTACGAACTTGTCTTGGGAAAACTAAGCTTCGGCATCATCCACACTTCTTTATTGCCCCCCGAACTTGGGAAAATCATCAATAAAGCTCTAGCAACCTCTGTAAGTCAAAGATACCAAACTGTTGATGCCTTGATTTCTGATCTTTCTACTTACCTTAATTCTCAAGAGTTTGAAAAAGAAAAACCTGAGCAAGATGCGTCAACAGAACTCTTAGAAGTATTTCAAAAAAACTCTACAGCTTTATCTTCCTTTTCTCCTCCCAATTGGGCTTATGCTGATATTGGGATTGCAAAAATAAAGTCTTCTATTAAATTAGGCCTATATTACGATCTTTTCTTACTCCCTAGCGATTGTTGCCTCATCTTAATAGCAGATCCTATAGAACAAGGACTTGAGGCTCTTTTCCCTGCCTCCACTTTAAGAGGAGTTGTGAAAACTCTAATCACAAAAAATACTCAACTTATGGTTCAGTCTTTTGAAATGGCTACTTTTATACAAGACCTACAAAATCAAATTGCCTTAGATCCTTTTATTTCCGAATTCACATTTAGTTATCTTTATCTAAACCCCATTGGCGACACAATTCAATTTTACAATGCAGGCCTAAGTCAAATAATTTATACTCCAGCAGGAGATCCTAGCCAAATTCTTTACAATTCTCATCCCCTCCTAGCTAAGAGCCCCAAAGACTTTACAGAAACATCTCAAAGCTGGAATGTAGGAGATGTCATTATCTACCATAGCCTTATTTCTGAAGAAAAAGACTCAGAAGAAAGAAAAAAAGGGATAGAAACACATCTGCAACACATCTTAAAAGAACAAATGTTTCTTTCAGCACAAGCACAAGCTGACATCCTCGTAAAAGAGATCTCTCAAACTTCCTTCTTTCCTCAAAATGGTCAGACCAAAGTGCTCTTTAGCATTCAAAGAGTCAGTTAGTATTTCTATCTCGATTTTGGAGACCTAGAACGAATGCTCTCTTATTTTTGCCAAAAAGGACTATACCGAGTAGCAGAAGTGTTTAGCGGATTGACTTTAGATTTTAAAGAACAGCTTGTCCCAACTCTTTAGTAAAATCTGCTCTTAAAAGGATTACAGCTTTTCTATGCCCCCTTTTAAATTCTGTATCAACAAATTTGCGAGCATGGAAAAAAGGCATTGCTGATATGACAGGCTCGCTAAATATCCCATCTAAGCCTTGATCTACACAACGCTTTTGCAATCGTTTTAGCATCACATTTCCAACATTTTTTATCCGATCAATTCTTTCGAATTGATTCGGATCGGCCGTTAGGTAGTGCAAGAATAAAAACCGATATAGCTTAGCATCTGAAACGCTTTGGATCTCAATAATTTTAGAAAGGGATAACCCTAAAAGATTTAACCCACTGTCGTACGCTATATCTACATGATAATACTGAAAACTCTTTTGATTGGATTTTCTAAATCGATAGAAAGAAAATTCACATACATTTTTGGCTGCTAAGTAGCGCTTAAATACCATTTCGCACGTAGCCTCATGCTCAGCCATTTTCCCCTTAGCAACCTGCTCCCAGGTTGAACATACTCGCCTCATTTCAGCATGGGTCTCTTTGTTATGAGGTAGAGTTTCCGTAAATATCATAAGTCGCCTTTTTTGGAAGGCGAGTATATCTCGATAAATGTTTTTTTACATCAAATAAAAAAATGAAACAGCTGTACCTTTGGTGCAGCTATTTCGAAAGACATTTCTTATTTATTTTTTATCAAGACTCAGCGGACCTGAACCAAAGTAACTAATCATAAGTGCCGCACCTAAAAGAGATACATTTTTGAAAAAACAATACTGATGCATCATGTTCGCAAAGAAGTCTTTTGTATCCCAAAACCTATGTATGACAAGAGTTATAGGTAAAAGAAAAATCACAAGCAACCAAGCTCCTGCTTTAGCTTTATATCCTAAAAGAATACTAAGCCCACCTAAAAGGGCTAAGACCCCTGCAATAGGTACTAGTATAGAAGCCATAGGAACACCCATCTCTGTTGCATGCTCAATCATCTTTGAAGAAAAATGATCAAACGACTTTACGATAAAAATAGCTGAGAACAGAATCCTTCCCAATAAAAAAATATATTTCATAAAAAACATCCTAATAGTTTTTGTTAGTGTCAACTAAGAAATTACTGTTATTAGCCAAAGGAAGGTAAGGTCTAGAACCTGCCTTAGAAGCTCCAAAAGAATAAGTAAGAGCAAAGCTAACGTTAGCTGCATAGTTTTTAGATTCAACGTCACCAGAGCCACTTCTAGCGCCCATATATACTCCATGCCCATTCATACTTAAAGAACGAGTTAAAGGAGCTTTAAAGCTTGCTCCCACAATATAAGTACCGGCTCTTCCTGAGCTAAACATAAGTCCTTTTGCATAAGGAGAGCCTCCCCATATCATAGTTTCTGCTGTATTTTTAAAGATATGACGCCAAAATGCATTCACCTGATTGATAGCTTTAAATTTTATAGGCAAAGCTCCGAAATGTTTATGAGCCGTTTCTGTTGCATAAGAGCCCAATAAACCAAACTCGTTCCCACCTTTACATAAATAGCCGAACTGACCTCTTACTTGAGCCATCGTAGGATTTCGTGAATAAACTCCATATTTATTCTCGATATTCCAATCATAACAAGCCCCCGCATTAAATCCTGATTCATGAGGAGTCGTCCTAAAAAGGCCTACTGTAGCAAACCCTTGAAGCTGCAAAGCTTTAGAGTCTGTAGATCCCCTTCCATCCCATGTATATACACCAAAACTGCCTCCTCCCTGCACACCAACTCCTTGATCTTGCCAAGGAAGGGCGTAAGCTATATTCAAACTTCCTACAGCTCCCATATTGCCTCCAAAGCTCCCTTCTGGGAGACTTCGAAAACTATCTAAACCCAAAGAAAACTCCCCTCCAACAGGAAAGGGTTGCAGCTTTTTTTCCGCTGCTGTCAATGCAGAAATGCAAAAAATAGAAACCAGAGCTAAACGCATACTCATGCAGACCTCCTTCATTAAAAAAAATTAAATTAATACACTGACGATTATTAGATCAAGCCTAAAAAACCTATTGACTCCTTTCATTTTTTTCTCTTACGATAAACTATTTTTAAAATAGGACTCTTTCCATGTGGCATCCTTTATTTTTCTCTATCTGTCTTAATCTATTCCTTGCCTATTCTCCCCTTCAAAGCTTAGAACCCTTTCTAAAAGATATTAAGCAAATAACTTTTCCTGACATGGGATTTGAAAAAGCAGGAGAAGCCTATTTTTCTTTCGACAGCAAAACGATTATCTTTCAAGCGATTCCAAAAGGAGAAAAAAACTATCAGATCTATACATTGCAATTAGGGGAAAAAACACCAGCTCTCGTCAGCACAGGAAAAGGCTCTTGTACTTGTGCTTTTTTTCGACCTGATGGAAAAAAGATTATCTTTGCCTCAAGTCATAGCGCTCCTACATTTGAAAAAATAGAAAAAAATGAAGACAAGTATGTTTGGGATCTAACTCCCTATATGAACATCTATGAAGCTAATCTAGACGGCAGTGAATTAAAGCCTCTCACATCAGGACCTGCTTACCATGCTGAATGTGCTTACTCTTCTGATGGATCCGAAATTGTATATGCAAGCAACGAAACCGGGAGCATGAACCTATACACCATGAATGCAGATGGCTCTAATGTCAGGCAGATCACTCACACAGATTACTCTTATAATGGAGGTCCCTTTTTCTCTCCAAGCGGGTCCCATATTATTTTCAGAACAGATCGATCACAAAAAGATTTCTTACAAATTTATCTTACAGACAGAAAAGGTCAAGAGCTCCAACTAACAGATAATGGCGCTGTCAACTGGGCCCCTTACTGGCATCCTAATGGAAAGGTAATTGTCTATACAACATCTATTCATGGACATCACCAATACGAACTTTATCTTATGAATATCGAAACCGGCATCGAATGCCGTCTGACAGAAAGTCCTTCTTTTGATGGCCTTCCTGTTTTCAATGCAATAGGAGATCTAATTCTTTGGACCTCAAAAAGAGGAGATGGTTCCTGCCAAATCTTTTTAGCAAATTTCATTATGCCAGACATCCTCAACCAAACAAGGTAGCTCTATGTTTATCCCTACAAGAATTCTTTATGTTATAATAGCCTTTTTCATTTCCCTACAAAACCTCTATCCTACTTTATCTGGCAACCAAACAGATGCTCTTTCTCCTATCCATTCTCCAGATTCTTTACCTTTTACCTTAGATATTGAACTCTCAAGTATAGAGATCCCTGGTGGAGTACAAAGTGGAGCCTTTGCCATTTATAATAATAAAATTCTCTACATTGGAGGAAGAACAAATGGTCTCCATGGATTTAATGCAGACAATGACAACTTTCCCCCTTTACTCCAAAATACAAACGTCTACGTTATAGATTTAGAAACAAACAAAGTCTATGTAAAGTCTTTATCAGATGAAAGCTCTGGACTGAACCAATCAGAAATCGACTCTTTATCCACAACAGCGCCAGAGTATCACCAATCTGATAAAACTCTATATTTCGTTGGTGGGTATGGCGTTGATACTGCAACAGGAGAATTTAGCACAAAACCTATTCTCTCATCTATCAACATCCCAGGACTTACCAATTGGGTGCAAAATCCAAATACAAAAAAATCTGCCAAACAATATATTCGACAAATCTCTAACCCTATCTTTCAAGTTACAGGGGGCGCCCTTTACCGAGCAACTTCTCACTCACCTTTTCTTCTTGTCTTTGGACAAGATTTTGAAGGCTTCTACACAGCTGGATCTAATGGCGTCTATACTGAGCAAGTTCGTACCTTTAAATTAATTGACGATGGCATCAATCTAATTGTATTTTCAGAAAAATATCTACCAAAAGACCCCAATTATCTCAGAAGAGACTTAAATGTTGTTCCTCTTTTGCAAATAAAAGAAAAAAATTATGTAGAAAGCTATGCTGCTCTAGCTGGAGTATTTACTTTAGAAGATGGCATATGGACAGTTCCTGTTTTTATCGATACTTCAGGAAATAGTTTTATGCCTAACCCTTCTAAAAATAGTACCTTTAAACAGTCTATGAACATCTACAACAGCGCTCACGTAGGACTTTTTTCTAAAAAAGCGAATGAAATGCATACAGTAGTTTTAGGGGGCCTAACTTATATAGATTGTACAGGTGGCACCTGCGCTGCCGATCCAGAGGACCCTTTCACAAATCAAGTGATCGATATTGTTCTTACCAAAAATGGGAAGATGAACCAATATTTAATGGATGCTGCGTATCCTTTTGTTCCCACCAATGTAGCCTCAGATCTTGTCTCTTCTTATAGCCCTAATTTTATTTTTGGAGCAGGAGCACGCTTTATCCCTGTAGACAAGCTCCCCTTATTTCCCAATGCCGTATTTTCTTTAGATGCTTTAAAAAATAAAACCCTCTTAGGCTACATCGTAGGAGGTATTATGAGTACAATCAACAATACCAATACCCAAGCCGACTCAGCAGCCTCTCCCTATATTTTTAAAGTATTTGCAACGCCGCAATAATGAAGCCTCCCCTAAAAAAGTCAGTCTCATGCCTACAGCCTTGTGCTGTAGGCAATTAACGCATTTGTATAGTTAAGCAGCTGTAAAGATCCTTGTTCCTAAATTCTCTACACCGCTCTTCTAAAAGGACTAGACAAAGCGTCATCTCCTCAATATGATCTTAGAGTTCTTAATTAGAGGAATACATGCTTAATTCTAAAAAAATTCATCGTGGATGATTATGAATTAATTGTATTCAATGATGCGAGGACTTTTGAAGACACTCAAGCCATTGAAAATTTTTGCAACACATACAGTGTGCAATATATTCGTTATGAGCAAGATTGGCATAACAATCATCCCTTGACATATAGAGTGCTTAGTCAAATTGAGAATCCTTCTTTCTTAGGGAGCTCTTTAGGCGGGATGGATAAGGGAAGAACAGCTTCTGATCTCGAAGGAAATGGCAACATGCGACATTGTCATGTCATTTTTTAAACTATACAAATATGGAATTGCATATAGATTTTTGTTTTTTACATACTGTAGGAAGTTCTTGGCTTGAGATAACTTCGGAAAAAGAAGCGATGATCGAAAAATTCTTACATGAATTGCTTTTGTAAAAATCACAGCTCATTCAAAACCTCTTTATATTTTATTTTTTTATAAAAAATTAATTCGACTTGATTAAAAGAGGTTAAAAAGTTAAACATGGTAAGATGAAGCCCTGATAGAGGAACTCTTGTGATTGAACAAAACCTTACTCGCTTAGCAGAGGATTTAGGATTACCTTCCTTGGCTCCTAAAGATTCTAATGGCTATTTTCAAATTTCACTTAAAGATGATTTGACAATATCTATAAAAGATCTTTTGCCAGGACTTTCCCTTTCTTCTTTATTAGGCCCTGTCTTAAATCAGAATAAAGAAGAACTTTTAATCTATCTTATGAAAGCAAATTTCTTAGGGCAAGGAACAGGAGAACAGATCCTAGGCATGGAGCCTGATGAGAAGTTCTTGACACTCTCTCGTTCAATAACGTATGAAGTAGACTACCAGAAATTAAAAGATGTTTTAGAGGACTTTACAAATTATCTTATTTATTGGAAGGGTGAAGTGAAAAGAATGCAAGCCATACAACCTACACTGTAACATATGGAAAACATACACTAATGACTGGATACCTGATTGCTGAAAAAGGTCCTTTAACAGGACTGACGATACACTTTAACGAAGGGACTGAATGGATCTTAGGACGCGATCCTGATGAGTCTACAGTTGTATTAGAAGATCCGAGTGTTTCCCGTAAACATGCCATCTGCAAACTCACCTCAGATGGAATCGTTTTAGAAAATCTTAGCTCTATTAACCCTTCCCTTCATAATGAAAAAGTTATCACAGAGCCTATTCTTTTAGTAGAAGGAGATACTTTACAAATTGGGGGAACTCACTTCCGTTTTGTAGAAGAAACTCCTATTGCAATTACAGAGCCTGAAAAACAAGAGCCTCAAGAAGTAGAAGCTACAGAAACAGAGCCTACTCCAGAAATAGAGTCTTCCGACTTTGAAGATTCCAATTCTGCAAGGTGGCTTTTAAAGGTTATTTCAGGACCTAATGCTGGGGCCGAATTTTCCCTTTACTCAGGGACCTCTTATATTTTAGGAAAAGATCCTGACATCAGTGATGTAGTATTTCATGACCTAAGTGTTTCAAGACAACATGCAAAGTTAACAATCACAGAAGAAGAACTAGCTTTTTTAGAAGATTTAAGTAGCCGCAATGGAACTTTCGTCAATGGGGTTTCTTTGACTGAAAAAAAAGAACTCTCTTCTCAAGACTTAGTGGCTCTTGGAACAACTTCTTTTTTAATCATCGACCAAGAACAAATTCATGAAACAATTGTTGCTCCCCCTTCTTTGTCTAGTTTTCAAGAAAAACCAGCACCGGAAAAAGTTCCTGAGAAGCCTTCTGTAGAAGAAGTTCCAGCTGTTGCAAAAAACTGGAAAAGCACAATCATTCCCATTAAACACTTAATCATTGCGGGGGCCTTTGGCCTTTGTCTTTTATTTATTGTGACCTCTACTTTTTCTTTATTTCAAACAGAGCCTATTACACTCAAAGTTAAACATGAAGCAGATCGAGTAAAAGAAGCTCTACTCCCCTTTCCTTCCATACAATTTTCTTTTAACCAAGCCAGCGGAAAATTATTTTTAATTGGACATGTTTTAACCGTAGTAGAAAAACAAGAATTATCTTACGCCCTTTCTATTCTTCCTTTTATCCGCTCTACAGAAGATACTGTCGTTATTGATGAGCTTGTATGGCAAAATATGAATGCCCTTTTTTCTTCCAATCCCGATTGGCAAGCTGTCAGCAGTTATGCTCCGGCTCCTGCTAAGTTCATTTTAAAAGGTTATGTGCAAACTGTAGAACAATACCAACTGCTCGGAGAATACATCAACGCCAACTTCCCCTACCCCAATCTATTAGAAAACAAGGTAGCTGTGGAAGCTAATCTACACTTGCAAATTCAGAGTATGCTAATAGAAAATGACTATCTTTCTGTCGCCTTTTCTTTAACAGGGGGAGAAGTTGTCCTTTCTGGACGTGTAGATGATCGAGATAGCGCTGATTTTGCCACTTTAGTGACAAAAATTGAAGCAATCTCAGGGATCTTAACTGTGAAAAATTTTGTTGTGTATAGCAACATAGATTCTGTGCGAGTCGATCTTTCTGAGCAATATAAAATATCAGGATTTTCTGTTGGTACGAATCATGAATTATTTGTCGTTATTAACCAAAAAATCTACTCCATCGGCGAATCTTTAAACGGTATGATCATCACAGATATTCAACTCCATACGATTTTTTTAGAAAAAGATGGAATAAAATTTAAAATTAACTACAATCTCCAATAACCTACATCAACCAAGGAGCGAACGATGTTTGGACTAGAAAAAAAACCAAAGGCGCCATTTGAGTTTGCCTTGGAAGAAGAGATCAAATCTGATCCTAGCAAGAAAACAGTTTTGTTAGCTGAAGTAGATGCTTCTATACAAGATATCAAGTCTATTTTAAGACAAGGCACAGAGTCACAATATTTCGATGATTATGGAACTCTATTGCACGGATATAGTGCTTTGCAAAAAGTCCTAAACAAAATATCAACTAAAAAATAAGGGACACATTATGGGAGAATCCTCATGGGCAACAATATCCTTTAGTACGCTCATTAAACAATACATCACGCTGCAAAGTCAGGTTGTATCGCAAGTTAGAGCGGTAGCTAGTAGAATTTCAGCAGCAACACCCGGTAAGTTCTTGCTCTTACAATTTTCTATGAGTCAGGTAACACAAGTTGGAGAAACTCTTTCTAACCTTGTAGGACAGGTAAACTCTGTCATTAAAAGTATCGTGGGCAACTATAGAGGAAGTTAAGGCAAACTGAAACCGTATAAAAAGGTAATAGACAATGGACATTCAAAAATACAAAAATCATTTTATCACCATGATAGAAGCAGGCTTTATTGCGGTCAACCAAGCTGATGAAGACTCCGCTATCAAGTTGTTTAAAGCAGCTGGCCTTCTCAACCCTGAACATGCCCTTTCCAAAATAGGATTTGGGTATCTTCATCTTTGTAAGCTAGAACTCAAGCAAGCTGTAAAATATTTTAATGAAGTGTTACAGCAAGATCCTGAAAATGAAATGTGCAAAGCTTTCTTAGGTTTAAGCCTTTCCTTAAACCCAAGTGAAGTGGCTCAAGGAGAAATAATTCTTGAAGAGACACAAAAAGAAGCAAAAGATCCTATGATTAAAAATCTAGCCTCTAGCGCTTTAAGCTTCGTATCAAAATTCATCAAAAAAACTCCTACTCCTACGCAAGGCGTATCGAGTCACAAATAACTTTATAACCTCCGGCTATCCGTTGGAGGTTGTATATTCATAAGCTAACTTAGCCATCTTTTTTCATCTGGACCTTTTGAATGATCTTACTACCCTTTAGAGGTCGTAAAGAAGAAAAAAAAACACGACAAAGAATTTCAAGCTAAATGTAACAACTACGCTAACTCAACGGTGCTTCTATTTTTGACTTCCAGATTTCCGCAATTTCTTTAAAAGGCTCTCCAAATGAATTCAATTTTTCTTTGAGCCAACCACCACAAATTTTGGCCGTTTCTTTTATATCGTCTTTATAAAACATATTTTTTACATATTCTTCAGCATCACTGGATCCAATCCCTCCTTGATTTTCCTTAACCATCCCTTCTCCAAAATGATATAGGGGACTTGTTATGAGAGCTGCTAGGACAGTGCCTGTAATAACAACAGCTTTACCCACACCTCCTGCAATAAAAATTTCAGCTGCAGATACATTTTCTATACAAGCTTTGCAAGCTACACAAGCAACTCCCGATATCACACAAGCCGCAACAAGGGCTGTATTTGATGTTTTCCGATCAACTTCAAATGCTGCAGCTATAGCTTCTCCTGCAACTTCTCCATGAAAGTAACCTTCGACAACAGCCATCACAATTCCAAAGAGCATAGCATAGCCAGCACTCGCTTTAGCTGCTGCAATTCCCGCTACTAGAGCCACAGGATGTGTTGCGATATAAGCCGTACAAAATATAGCGCCCGCAATGAAAGCTATTGTCCTTCCTATTTTTTCTGTCCCGGTTGTATTTCGGAGTACGTCATAGGTATCTAACACAGCTTTTGAGATAACAACGGGTGATTTCACAAGGATCCCCACCCCTAAAACAACGGATTCAAT
>CANNLR010000006.1 GCA_947505635.1 Chlamydiota bacterium | reverse complement strand
CCACAAAAGAAAAGAAAACTTCCTCCTCTGTCTTTTAGCTTTACTTCCTCCTCTAGTACTCTCCCTATCTTATCCCAAGCTATTTTTCAAAGCCTTAGATTTTGCAGGGGGCATTTGTGCTGTAGCCTTATTTGGAGTTTTACCTGTTTTAATTGTGTGGCTTGGAAGAAAACAACATAAAAGCTCCCCCTCTTATACTCTTTTCGGGGGAAACACACTTCTGTTATTTATTTGTCTTTTTTCTCTATTTATTTTCTGCTTTGAGCTTCTTGTTTTGCTTGGAGTATACAATCTACCAGGACTCTCTTGAAACAGAAAAAACCTCTACTGGGAGGCGTTCTACTGATTGCTGGCACCTCGATCGGAGCCGGCATGCTAGCTCTTCCCATCATCACATCTTTTGGAGGTTTCTTTCCCTCATTTTGCCTTTTTACCATCATATGGGCTCTAATGCTGACCACAGCTTTTTTCTTTCTAGATGTGAACCTTGCTACTAAGGGAGAGCCCAATTTCATCTCCATGACAGAAAAAACCCTTGGGAAAACAGGGAAAGTCGTTTGCTGGATCTTTTATCTTCTCCTCCTCTATGCCCTTTTAGCAGCTTATATTTCTGCTTGCACACCTCTATTTTCTCTTGCTTTTTCCTCCCTTTTTTCTACATCTCTTCCTTCTTTTATCCCCCCCTTTTTCCTTCCCGTTCTATTTGGGGGATTCATTTACTTAGGAACGCAAGGAGTTGATTATATCAACCGCATCTTAATGGTTGGACTTATTTTATCTTATATTCTTCTAACTAGCAGTTTACCTCTTCACATAGAGCCTATAAGATTTTTGCATAATGACTTTCTTGCAGGGTTACTTGCTGTCCCTGCTATCATCACATCGTTTGGTTATCATATTATCATTCCTACATTAACAACCTATATGGACCACAAGGCAAAGCTTTTAAAAAAGGCCTTACTGATCGGTAGTATCATCCCCTTTATTGTCTATTTAATTTGGCAGGCTCTAGTCTTAGGATCCGTTCCTCTTCCCACCCTTACAGAGGCCTGGACTAAAGGAGTCCCGGCAACAGAACCTCTTGCTACTTTTTTACAATCCTCTTGGATCGGTTCTATTAGTCGTTTTTTCTCTTTTTTTGCCATCATTACCTCATTTTTAGGGATTTCCTTAAGTCTTTCTGATTTCTTAACCGATGGATTGAAAATAAAAAAAACAGGGAAAGGGAAATGGATAGCCATTGCCCTTACCTTCATCCCTCCTCTACTCTTTATTTTTTCCCATGAAAATAGCTTCTATATAGCTCTTGATTATGCAGGCGCTTTTGTAGCCATTTTACTCGGCATTCTTCCCTGCCTAATGGTTCTTACGCTAAAAAATCACAGGTGGTATCAAAGCCTCTACGGAAAAATTGTCATCTACTTCATGATTTTATTATTCTTAGGTGTTGTAATAATCAATTTATTAGAAAAACAAGGCTTTTTTAATAATTTACTTGCCCCCTACCTAAACTAAGGTTTTATTCTTCTTATGTTTCATTTACACACCCATTTTGAACCGAAAGGAGATCAACCTAAAGCGATTGAAAAACTTGTAGAAGGACTACAGCAAGGAAAAAAATCTCAAGTGCTCTTAGGTATCACAGGATCTGGAAAAACTTTTACAATGGCTAACGTCATTGCAAAAATTCAAAAACCTACATTAATCTTAGCGCACAATAAAACACTTGCAGCGCAGCTTTATCAAGAATTTAAAAATTTCTTTCCCGATAATGCCGTGGAGTATTTTGTCTCTTATTACGACTACTATCAACCAGAAGCCTATATAGCAAGAACTGACACCTACATAGAAAAAGACCTTGCAATCAATGATCAAATTGATCGGATGCGTCTTTCTGCCACTCGATCTCTTTTAGAAAGAAGTGATGTCATCATCGTCTCTTCTATCTCCTGTATTTATGGACTAGGAACACCCGAATACTACAAACAGATGCAATTACAAATACAGGTAGGACATGAAAGGAAAAGAGATGATGTTCTTTTACATCTTGTCCAAATGCAGTATACGCGCAATGAGTACGAGCTTGTTCGAGCAACCTTCCGCTCTAAGGGAGATGTTTTAGATGTTATGCCGGCCTATGAAGAAGACATCGCTTACCGGATAGAATTTTTTGGAGATACTGTGGATCGAATAACAAGGATAGATCCTCTTACGGGGAAAATAAAAGAAAGACTATCCTCTATTACTATTTTTCCAAGTTCTCACCACGTAACCCCTGAAGAAGTTAGAGAAGAGGCTATAGCCCACATCAAATCTGAATTAAAAGAACGACTTACCTACTTTGATAGTAATCAAAGGCTCATAGAAAAACAACGAATCCAAGAAAGAACAGCTCACGATTTAGAAATGATCAAAGAAATTGGGTTTTGCAAGGGAATTGAAAACTATTCTAGACACTTTAGTAAACGGCAAGCAGGGGATCCTTCCCCCTGTCTCATTGATTACTTCCCTTCAGATTACCTTCTTTTTGTCGATGAGTCTCATCAAACTCTTCCACAAGCCCGCGCTATGTATAATGGAGATAGAGCTCGCAAACAATCTTTAGTTGAATTTGGATTTAGACTTCCCTCTGCCTTTGACAACCGTCCCTTACAATTTGAAGAATTCCATAAAAAGATGCATCAGGTCATCTATGTATCTGCAACCCCCTCCCCTTTTGAGATCTTAGAAGCAGGAGGTGAATTTGTAGAACAAGTGATCCGTCCTACAGGGTTACTCGATCCCAAAATTGAAATTCGTCCTGCAACATCCCAGATAGATGACTGCTTAGAAGAAATTCGTAAGGAAAAAGAAAAAGAAGGAAAAGTTCTTGTCACCACTTTAACGAAAAAACTAGCAGAAGATCTTTCAACTTACCTTAATGAAATCGGAGTTAAAGCTAAATATCTTCACTCTGATATTGATACCTTAGAGCGAGTACAAATCATCAATGAACTCCGAAAAGGAATATTTGATGTACTCGTAGGGATTAACCTTCTGCGAGAAGGCCTAGATATTCCAGAAGTTTCTCTTGTCGTTATCTTAGATGCTGATAAAGAAGGCTTTTTACGTAGCGAGACAGCCTTAATCCAAAATTGTGGAAGAGCCGCCCGTAATATCGAGGGCCGGGTTATTATGTATGCAAATAAAAAAACAAAAGCCATTGAAAACACCCTCAGCATCACATCGCATAGACGAGAGTTACAACACAAATATAATCTAGAGCATGGAATTACTCCTACAACGACAAGAAGAAGCAGCATAGAAGATCTTAGCCAAACATTTGGAGAAGAGATGCCTTCTTCAAAAGAAGAAGGGCCAACCACTCACATCACAAAAAAAGAAATCGACCGAAAGATCAAAGAATATGAATCTGCCATGAAAAGAGCTGCTAAAGAGCTTAGCTTTGAAGAGGCCGGACGATTTAGAGACCTTCTTAGACACTATCAAAATCTTAGACTCTTAGAAGAAAATCTTTAGACTTCTACCAAAATTTCTAAAAGCTTCTTCTTAACCAATGGGAGTTCTTGCTTAACAACCTGCCATGTAAGAAATAAATCAACATCAAAATATTCATGAATAAGAACATCTCTCATCCCTGCCATCTGTTTCCAAGGGATATCTAGATGCTTTGTCTTAAAAGAAACAGGTAGATTCTTGACCGCCTCGCCAATAATTTCAAGACGTCTAATCACAGCATCTTGTAATAATCGATCTTTGTGAAACTTTGTTTCAGAAAGTTTTTGCGAATACTCTTCTATAAGTTGAATAGATTCTAAGATATGAGTAAGAAATACTTTTGGATCTTTTTTCAAAAAATGACCACCTGCTCTGCAAGGATGCGTTCACGAAGTCCTGAATAAATAGAATGATAGGTTATGACATCCACCTTGCGATTTAAAGTCTCTTCTAGATCTAATTTCAAATCGATCAAATCAAAAAGGCTCTTAGTTTTCCCTTTGTATTCGATCAAAAAATCTACATCACTTTTTAATGTCGCAGATCCTCTAGCAAATGAGCCAAAAATTGAAGCCCGTTTTACAGCATGCTTTTTCAAAATAGGAAGAGCTTTTTTCGTAATTGAAGAAAGCGAATCTATGTTTTTTTTTTTGCTCATAATCCAATAAGAAGTTTATCTTCGTTTAAAAAATAAAAAAACTCAACATGCTTTTTAAAGCCCTACATTGAATGGGTCATCTTCAACTATCTTCACTTTAAAAGCTTTTGCTTTTTTTTTCATCTCTTTTTTAATTCCACATCACACTGACGGGACAATGCCATCTTAAAATCTTAAAATCTTAGACTCTTAGACTCTTAGAAGAAAATCTTTAGCTCTCTTAGCATTTGTAATAAAAGTCGGATAGTTCCTATGAAATACTTTTTGTATTTCCTTGACTACGGTAGGCGCTGCTATCTTATCCTTTTTCATGCCTGCAAAATAATCTTTTTGTTTGTTTACAAGAGCCCCTTCAAATAGAGTTTGAGGAAATACGGATGCAATCTCTTCTGCCGTTGGCCTTTCGTTCCTATCTTCAGATAGCATTCGCAAAATCATAGCAATCTGCGGCTCATTATAAACAAGACTCATATCCTCTTTTAGCTCTTCTGCATTCAACAATCGACCTGCAAAAGGGTCCCCTCTTGAATAAGAGGTTTTCTCATCCGAAGAATATAGAGTAGAGAAATAACATGAGCTCTCATCTTCTGTTATGGATGTCTTAAAATCTGTAGTATCTGAAGAACTGATATAACCAAGTTCGGCCTTGTCGGTCCGTGAATCTTCCTGCCCTTCTGATTTTTCATCTATTAAAGAATCGGATAAGACTATTTCAGAAGTGTCCAAATAATTTCTGGAAGAAGTGAATGAAGCCCCAATTTCATAAGGAAATTTGGCTTCATTATTTTTAGCAATACAAGCTAGCTGATAAAAAGTTGATCCTAAAGCAAACACATCTAACTGACTCAGTAAATTATGCTTTTCTATTTCATTAAAAGAATCTTGATTATTACATAAGTATTTCAACTCAAAAGAATCTTTTCTTGTCATCATTGTAATCGTGAAAAGAACATCTCTCATCTTTTCAGAAAGGAAAATAGCTCCATCAAAATCGGCTAGATAAGCAATGCCCTCTCCATCATATAAGATATTTTCTGGTTTGATATCTAAGTGGTAAATCCCTCTATTATGTAAAGTCTTGAGTCCTTCTGTAATCTGTGCGCACATCTTTGGAACTTCTTGAAAGGAATATCCTCCCATCCGACAATCCCCTTTACATCTTTTACTTGCGATCTGTCCCACATCAAAATCAATGCTGATTTTTTCATTTATGTCGTAAACTTTAAATAAAAGCCCTATCTTAGATCTTTGTATCCCTACAGAAGGCCCCTCTTGATTAAGGATCTCTACAACTCCTTTTCTATCATAAAGTTGAGATAGACTTCTGCTTTCTGTATCGCTTTCTAAAGAAAAACTCTCCAAGGTTTGCTCTTCTATCGAAGTTTCTTCCGTTTCTGTATAAGGATATTGATCAAATAATATCCTCAAGGCAACATTCTCTGTTAAGAACACCCTCGCAAAGCTTCCCTCAGCTGTAGATGTACTCGGCTCGACTTTCCAACGATTACCTGTTTTCCAAGCAATAGCGTTTTTAACGGATATTGAAAATTTTGGTTCAATAGAATCACTCTCTTCTGACATATCCGTACTCTCAATAGCCTCGATCAATTGCTCTTCTATCGAATTCGTTACAGCAAAAAACTCATTTTCTTTTAGCCTGTCCATAATCCGTTTCACATTGGCTACACTATCAAGAAATTCTTTTTCTTTTATAGGATCTCCAAGTACAGGCCCAAATTGACAAAAATAAACAATATCCAAAGCTGAGGCAAGCGTGGATGGAATATACACAGTTTTTATAGTTTCTTTTTGAAAATCTTTAACTTGAACAGGGACATAAGAGCCCTGTCGCATTTTTTCATAAAGATATGCATTAGTAATTAAATCTTGAATGTTTCTTTCTTTTTTATATTCTATGCAGCTGAATGTTTTCTTTTCTTGATCATTACAGACCCCAAGAGTGAGCCTGCGTCCCTCCCAGAGGGATCCACTTACCTTTCCCGGTAGAACATTTTTACTTGCATATTCAGAAATATCACAAGAATTAATCATAACAATCCTATAATAAATATAAAAACTGTAATTTTAAATTAATTAGCAAATTAAATCAAACTATAATAAATTTAATAAATCAATAACTACATTAGCTTACAGCAACTTTAAACATATAAAGATTATATATCCTTCCTTATTGATTCAAAAAAAACCTATATTGTATTTCTTATTCCTTCTATGGTATGATTTTCTTATAGTGTATAAGGAATACAAAAATGCTAAGAAAGCCAGAGCTTGCACATAAATGGGCCCATAGACCTCTTCTAGGGATAGGGCTTATGTTAATGGGAATTGCTTTCTATGTCCTTTCTGATGCCTTTTTAAAGTATCTTATGGGAACTTATAGTGTTCCTCAAACCGCCTTTCTTAGAGCATTCTCTAGGCTTATCCCTTTAAGCGTTGTCCTGTTTTTGCAAGGAGGCATCAGGCACGTTTTATCAACAAATCAAAAGAAAAGACATGGCATTCGACTCATCATCAACTTAGCCTACACCTATGCATTTATGTTATCTTTTTCTTTAAATTCATTAACCGTTGTCTATACAATTAGCTATACCTCTTCTTTTTTCATGGTTCTTTTAGGAAGTCTTTTCTTAAAAGAAAAAGTTACAAAAGAAAAATGGATTGCCGTTGGAATTGGAATGATCGGAGTCTTGATTGCTTTAAGGCCAGGACTTGATCTTTTTGAAAAAGGAGCCTTAATTATCTTAGTTGGAACGTGGCTTGGGGCTTTAAATAAAATTTTAATGAGAAAATTAACAGAAACAGAAAACACCTTATCTATAGCCATCTATCCTAACCTTGTCATGATTCTTGTCTCTTTTCCCTTTCTTTTTAAAAATTGGACATCCATGCCTTGGTTAGATATTACCCTTTTTGGCATTGTTGGCCTTTTAACGGCAGGAGGCCAGTATGCCGTAGCACAAGCTCTTCGATTCGCCAAAGCCTCCACCCTGGCACCTATGGACTACTCCAGTTTTATCTGGGTGATCTCTTTAGATTTCCTCTATTGGGGTCAAATTCCCAGCCTCTTCTCTTTCATTGGAATGATCATTATCATCAGCAGCAACCTATATATTTTATATTGCACCTATAAAGAAGAAAAAGGAAAAGTTCTCACACAAGAAATTTCTACTGACTAAAAAAAACACAAATCCTTTATTCTCTTTAAAAACCCTCTTTTTAAGGAATTACTTCTTTGCAAAACACCATTTCTGAACTCAATATAGAACAAAAACAAGCTGCACATCATGTAGAAGGGCCGATGCTAGTTCTAGCTGGAGCAGGCTCCGGAAAAACACGAATTGTCGTTGCTCGTATCTTACACCTTTTGCAAATGGGAGTTCCAGCTGGAGAGATCCTTGCCATGACTTTCACGAATAAAGCAGCTGATGAAATGAAGCAAAGGGTTTTAAAAATAGCTAAAGCTTATATCCTTACTTCTACCTTCCATAGTCTCTGCGCTCGTATCTTAAGAGAATCTATTTCTGCTCTTGGTTACAACAAGGATTTTTTAATCGCTGACGAAGACGATAGTGAAAAAATTCTAAAACAAGCTTTTGCTTCGCTAGGGATAAAAGACGATAAAGATCTATTTAAAAATACAAAAAAGCAGATCTCCCAAGCAAAAAGTCAACTCCTCTTCTCTGGGGCACTTCCTCCAGAGCTCAGTTCTTTACAAGACGTCTATGCTCGCTACCAAGCTCTTTTAGAGCAATATAACACGCTAGACTTTGATGACCTTCTTCTTCTAACCGTAAAGCTATTTCAAGATTTCCCTGACATCTTACGTACCTATCAAAATAGATGGCGATTTATTTTAATCGATGAATATCAAGACACAAACCATGCGCAGTATTTGCTCATTAAGCTTCTATCTAAGACCCATCATAATGTCTTTGCTGTAGGAGATCCTGATCAATCTATTTATTCTTGGCGAGGAGCCAACATCCAAAATATCCTACGCTTTGAGCAAGATTATGCAGGAGCTAAAATCGTCCGTTTAGAACAAAACTATCGCAGCTCTCATACAATTTTAGAAACAGCTAATGCCCTAATCAAACATAACGAAAACCGTTATGAAAAAAACCTTTGGTGTGAGCGAGGTCCTGGAGAAAAAGTTCATCTTTTCATAGCTGAAAATGAACGGCAAGAAGCAGACTTCGTAATGCGAAGACTTCACCATTTTCATAAGAAAGGAATCCCCTATAAGGACTGTTCTATCTTCTATAGAACAAACTTCCAGTCAAGGACATTTGAAGATGCTCTTTTAAAAGAGAAGATCCCCTATACCATCATAGGAGGCCTCTCTTTTTATCATAGAAAAGAAATTAAAGATATTTTAGCTTTTTTACGCATGGTCCTTTCAAACTGTGATTTTCTAGCTTTTACAAGAACAATCAACCTTCCTAAAAGAGGGATTGGGTTTGTAGCTTTAGAAAAGATGCAACTTCTTATGCAAGAACACAAACTAGACATCCTCTCCCTTTGTCAAAATATTCTTGAAAGGAAAATAGAAACAAAATTCTCTCAAAAGCAATTGCAAGGCATAGAAGAATATATACGCAATATCCTTGCTTTACGCATTATGCAAAATGAAGGGAAACCTTTAAGCGAACTTATCGCCTCTGCCATCGAACGCTTCCGTTATAAAGAATATCTCAAAGAAGATAGCGAAACCTATGAAGAAAAAAAAGGGAACATCGATGAACTTGTTGCCAAAGCAACAGAATGGCAAGAAGAAGCTTCTCTTCCCTCTCTTTCAGCTTTTTTGGAAGAACTCTCCTTAAAATCCTCCTCTGATAATTCTGAAACCATCGTAGACTCTGTGAAACTCATGACGTTACATAATGGGAAAGGACTAGAATTTCCTGTTGTCTTCCTAGTCGGAATGGAAGAAGACCTCTTTCCTCATATTAATGTAAAAGACTCGCATCTAGGATTAGAAGAAGAACGGCGTCTTTGCTATGTAGGCATTACAAGGGCGCAAGACCACCTATTTCTAACAGCCGCTCGTTATAGATTTCTATGGGGATATCCCCGCAATATGAGGCCTAGTCGCTTTTTGAAGGAACTCCCTTCCAATCACATAGAAGTCCTTTCCCATCAGAAAGAAATCTTGGAAGAAGACCTTCCTACAGATACCCTTTTTAAAACAGGAGATGCAGTTTTTCATAAAGATTTTGGATCTGGCATTGTCCATAAAGCCTATCAAACTTCCTTAGGGACAACATATGATGTGTTTTTCATAAAAACAAAAACAACTCGTAGCTTGGCAGCAAAATACGCAAAATTACAAAAAGACGTAATTATAAAATTATAATAGACAAAATTACAAATTAATTATATCAGGAGGTTATAGAAAGAAAAAAAAGACACATTATGACCTCTTCATTTTTTAGACAAAACAATAGCTGTAAACAAGAAGGACAGCTAAAGATGGGGCTATCTTTAGCCATGAAACAATCTTTAGAAGTTTTACAAATGCCCATTGAAGAGTTAGCCATCTGGATTAACCAAGCCATCACAGAAAATCCCCTTTTAGAATGGGAAGACCAAGTCTATCCAGCTTCTTTCTTAAGCAAACAAAATGATGACTCCCTTATTCTTGCCAATATTCCCCATCGATCCTCCCTATTCTCTCATCTCATGTATCAAGCGCACCTTATATTTAAAGATAAGCACCTTTTACAAATAACAGAATGGATCATTGGCAATTTAGAACCAACCGGCTTCTTTACCCTCCCCTTCACAGACATTCCTTTTCTTTGCGAAGAAAAGGAATATCTCTTCTGTCTAGAGCAGATTAAACAATTCGACCCTCCAGGCATAGCCGGAAAAGATCTACAAGAAAGCCTACTTTTACAACTAAAAGCTTTAGACAAAGAAAACTCCCCTATATTCCAAATAATCACCCACAACTTAGACCATCTCTTAGCTAAAAACTTCTCTTATCTACAAAAAAAATATCAAATCAACGAATGCTCTTTTAAAAAAATGCTATCCCAAGATATCGGAAGCTTAAATCCCTTTCCTGGACACCATTTTGACTCCCCCCCCCTTCCGCACCTACCTGTAGATATTATTTTTATCCCTGAAGAAAGTTCCTGCCCTATTGAAGTGCTCTCCCCAAATCTGCCTAGCTATACCCCCCTTTCTTTGAAAGATTTAACCCAAGAAGACAAAACTTTTTGTAAAGCTTATCAAATACAAGCATACCAAGTCATAGCAGCTATAAAAAAAAGAACTCATACCTTGAAAAAAATTACAAAATATCTAGTCAAAAAGCAAAAAGATTATCTAGAAAGAAATTCTGAAACGCTAATCCCCTTAACCATTCAAATGATCGCAAAAGAGTTATTACTTCATGAGTCAACAATCACAAGGGCCCTTGCTAATAAGAATCTTTCTTGCCCAAGAGGAGTAATCCCTTTAAAAAGTCTTCTTTCCAAGGGTCTTTCTGAAGAAGTTTCTTGTGATAAAGCAAAAAAACTATTAAAAAAATTAATCGCAGAAGAAAATAAGCAAGCCCCACTCTCCGATAGAGAACTACTTGAGAAGTTACAACAACTTGGGGTTCCTTGCGCAAGAAGAACTCTTACTAAATACCGAAAGGTTCTTAAGATCCCTTCTAAAAAAATGCGAAAAAATCTTTTCCTGTAAAAAGATTCCATATGAGAATAGCCAGATCAGCCCCATAGCAAACTTATTATAAAAGCTTTTTTGCAAAAGAAAATTCTATTTTAACTCTTAAAGAAAGTTAACGGCATCAGCGATGCCGTTATAAAAAGTAATTATTGTACAGAGAGTATCGACTTTACTCTATAGAATATGAGAAGAGATTAACCCCGCCAATTTCATCATATCAATAGAATCTTTAGAGCCAAAAACTTTTTCTAAAGCGGCATCGGGTCGAATTAATCGTTTATTTTTAGGATCCTGACATTCGTTAGCCTTAATATAATCCCATAATTTTTTGACAATCTCAGGTCTGGAAAGAGGTTCTGTCCCCACAACAGCCATAAGAGCTGGCGAAAGGGTATGTGTTTTTTGTTTTCTCACGGTCTTTTCAGAAGTGGCTTTCTTAGAAGCACTCTTTTTAGCAGAAGCTTTCTTAGCAGAAGCTTTCTTAGAGGCACTCTTTTTAGAAGAAGCTTTCTTAGAGGAAGACTTTTTAGAAACATAGGCCGTTTTAGGGTGATCTTGATATTTACTTTCTAACTCATCTAAAGAATTTCCAATCACATCACAATCCGGGTAGTTACTGCAAGAAAAAAAGATTTTTCCAAAGCGAGATCTTCTAGGATGAATTTTTCCATCACAACCTGTCGCAGGACAATCCGTAGGCTCAGCTGGAGCCTCTTCCCCCGCCTTAGCAATGTTAACAATGCCACGGCATTCAGGATAACCTGAACATCCCAAGAACGCCCCATACTTTCCAAAGCGGACCTTCATTTCATTTCCACATTTAGAGCATTTTTGATCCCAATCAAAACTAGGGTCATAATCTTCTTTATTAAATTCCAAAGACTCTAAAGCAGCTGTATAACTACACTCTGGATAATTAGAACATCCATAAAAATATTTATTCTTAGCCCAAATTTTTTGTAAAGGAAGTCCACATTGAGGACATGGCTTATCTGTAGTTACCTTTGGAACAAAAGCCTCTTTTTCTGCTGTATCAATTAATGGAGAAAAGTCCTTCCAAAATTCTTTTAAAAGCTCTTTCCAATCTTTTGTATTTTCCCCTACACGCTCTAGTTCGTTTTCCATAGAGGCTGTAAAGCCAATATCCATAATCATCTTAAAGTTAGCTTCTAGCATCTGAGCTATAATTTTCCCAAGCTCTGTCGGTTTAAGAGATCCCTTTTCTTTTACGGTATAATCACGACTTTGAATCTTATTCATAATCGCAGTATAAGTAGAGGGACGACCAATACCAGACTTTTCTAGTTCTTTGATTAAAGAAGCTTCTGTAAACCGAGGAGGCGGTCTTGTAAAAGATTGTTCTGCATCAACATTTACAAGGAAGAGGGGGGCTTTTTCAACCAAGTTAGGAAGCATTTTTTCTTCTTCCTTACTACTTTCTTCTGTAGAGTCTCTATCAACCTTTTCTTCATACACAATTAAAAACCCTTGAAATTTCAAGGTAGAACCGGTCGCTCTTACAATCATCCCTTCTTTTGCTTCGATATCACAAGACACAGTATCATAAACAGCAGGTGTCATCTGAGAGGCTAAAAGTCTTTTCCAAATGAGCGAATATAGCTTATATTGATCAGCTTCCAAAAAAGACCGAATAGATTCAGGAGAATGATGGATAGCTGTTGGACGAATCGCTTCGTGGGCATCTTGTGCATTTTTTTTAGAAGCAAACATTCTTGCCTCTGCAGGCAAGAACTCTTTACCATACGTCTCTAAAATATACTTTCTTGCCCCTTCAATTGCTTCGGGAGCTATTCTCACCGAGTCTGTTCTCATATAGGTAATAAGACCCTCTGTCCCTTCTTTCCCAAGATCGACTCCTTCATATAACCCCTGCGCAATACCCATAGTTCTTGCGGCAGAAAAACCAAAGTGTCGACTTGCTTCTTGTTGCAAAGTCGAAGTAATAAAAGGAGGGGCGGGATTTCGTCTTTTTTCTTTTTTTTCTACAGAAATAACTTTATAAGGGGCTTTTTCAAGACGTCCCACAACTTCTTTAGCATCTTTTTCATTAGAAAGAGTCATACAGGATTTATTGACAACGAGCTCTTTTTCTATTTTCTTCCCATCTACAGAATAAAGATAGGCATGAAATGGCTTTTCTTCAGGATCTATTTTTAAAAAAACACCCACATTCCAATATTCAACAGGAGTAAATGCATCAATCTCTTTTTCCCTATCCACCACCATTTTTAAAGCAACAGATTGAACTCGACCCGCAGAAAGTCCGCCATCTCTAGTCCCTTGCACTCTTCTCATTAAAATGGGGGATATCTTATACCCAACAATACGATCTAAAAGACGCCTAGCCTGCTGCGCATTCACAAGCGGCATGTCAATTTCTCTCGGATGCTTTAATGCCTCTAAAACAGCATCTTTTGTGATTTCATTAAATGTAACACGTTGTATTTTTGTCCCTTCAGGCAATATAGAAGCAATGTGCCAGGCAATAGCCTCTCCTTCTCTATCAGGGTCGGGAGAAAGATAAACGATATCAACAGCTTTAGCAGCTTTTTTTAAATTATCAATGACTTCTTTCTTGTCGGGCATTGTTACATATTCCGGTTCGAAATCATTGTCTACATCAATTCCAAGCCCTTTCTTTGGCAAATCTCTTATATGACCTAAAGAAGACTCAAATGAAAAATCCTGACTTAAAAATTTCTTTAGAGTCTTAATTTTTGTAGGAGACTCCACAATAATGAGCTTCTTAGCCATTTCTCATTGCCTTAGCTTTTAGGGTTAAATAAAGATTCTTTCTCGATTTTTAATAACAAGAAAAAGTTTTGCCAAAAATAAATAACACTTTTTTATAATTTTGCACAAGCATTCTTAAGTGTCCTTTAACTATCTCTTTATCGATTTTGTTGAATTTCAGTCAATCTTCCTGATAAGATAGTCTGAAAAAACCAAAAAAATAGAAGTTTCTCATGCTAGAATTAAATCATCAAGGTTGGATTTTGTCTCCTAACGAGACAAAAAAGCAACTGTTATCTAGAAAAGCCACTTGCGAAAAAGAAAATACACAAAATATTCTACTTAACAGCAAAGCTCATGATTTAACAGAAAAACTCTATCAATTTCGTTTAGAAACCATCCAAGTCCTTTATAGTAAGGAGTCCATTTTCCCCTGGCAAGGAGCCTTACTCTGGAGTTATCAAAGAAAAGGAGAAGAATCTTTTCCTGTCATCCAGATTCGAAAAAAAGGGCTCTTTAATGAAAGTGAAATTTTAGCTCATGAGCTTGTTCATGCAGCTCGATTTGCCTTTAAAGAGCCTTTTTTTGAAGAAATGCTCGCTTATCAAACCTCTTCTAAGAAATTATATCGACTATTCGGCCCTTTATTTATCTTTGAAAAAGAACCTTTATTCTATCTTCTCCTCTCTTTTGCCAGTTTCTTAAGCGTTATCTTCTTTGAAAATCTTTATCTTCTTTGGATCCCATCTCTCACCTTATCCGTCTTATTGCTTCGATTAGCTTTTTTACACACAATATTTTACCTAGCAAAAAGACGTATTAAACAAGCTGGAGCTCCTAACCCCTTAGCTATTTTACTTCGACTTTCGGACAAGGAAATTTTTCAAGCAGCTTTTTTCTCTGCAAAAAAAATATTTCAAAATAATAAAAAAGATCTGAGATTTAAAATAATCTCCGATTATTTCGATTTAAGTAATTAAAATATTACTTTAATATTTATATACCATTAACTATTAAATATAGGTTTTATATGAGTTTTCCCACAGTAGGTCAAACAGCCACAGTAGCTGTAACAACAACCGGTCTCATCGGCGCAGGATCTTTCTATATGGCGAGCAAATCCCAATCCACAAGCCACGCTATAGGCTTTGGAGCTCTTGGAATACTTAGCGCGGCATTCAATATAGGATTTATTTCCTCGTATATGCGCAGTACTCCTGCTACAACTCCAACACAGTACCTTAAAAATGGAATTTCTGATACAGGACCTGTCATTGCAGCAGGAACCACTTTTGCAGTTCAAAACATAGCAAAGGCCTGCCTTGATGGCGTATCTCAAGGAATCAAAAAAAATGTATATGATGTGGTTACAGGGAAACCAAAAGACGAAAACAAAAAACCAACAATCCCGGAATAAATAAATTATTTACATGCCCTGCGATTTTTTAATGGGCATGTAATCTCTATTGACCGCTCTATACAAATAAAATCCATTCTTGCCTATAATTACTTCATATCGCATAATTTGTATCAAAAAAAGGGCGCCCCCATGAAAAAAAAACGTGATCTTCTTTCACTCTTCTTAATCATCATCTGTACAACTTCAGTCCTTTTTTCTTGGGGCCTCTATCAGAAAGTCACCGTAATTGCTAAAGAATCTTCTGCGCTTTATACAGAAATTCTTCCTGAACTTCAAGAAAAGGAAAAAGAAGCAGCAGTCGTTGCCGCCTGGGACCCCTCTCTTTGTAAAAGCTTAAAAGGCATTCCTTATGGAGAAGACTTAGGCATTATTAAATCTGTCAAAAAAATTAATATCGACGGGGTCGTAGCTCCTTATAACGCCTCTCTCTTAGAGGACAACGATGGTTATTTAGTCGTATTTAGATATGACATCAAAGAAAGAAAAAAGTTTGCAGGCCTTACAACTCCCTTTAGGGAAAAGATCCCTTTTCCTAGTCAAAAAATGCCTTTCAAAACTTTTATAGGCTCTATTCGCCTCGATAAGGAATTTAACCAAGTCTCTCCTGTTCAAAGAATCGACACGAAAAGCGATTTTTCTGAAGACCCAAGAATCTTTACATCAGACGGAAAGCTTTATCTATCCTATAATGACATGCAAGAAAATGATGTCTATAGCCGCAGCATGCGTCTTGCCGAATTAGACCCCAAAACGCTAGAGCTTGTTTTTATAGCAGATATAGACCAACAAATTAACTACGTAGAAAAAAACTGGGTTCCTTTTACTCGAAAGGACGTCTCCGGCGAAGAGAAAATCTATTTTGGATATGGAATCAACCCCCATAAAATCATGGGCATGCAAGACCCAAAAAGTAACCAAATGGATCACCCCATATTTCCACACACCATCTCTTTCCAAAAAATGCCTTGGAACGAAAAGAAATGGGGAGTCCTACGTGGAGGAACTCCTGCAAGACTCGTAAATGGTCAATACCTAGCCTTTTTCCATACTCTTTTTTACGAAAGCAAAAGACCTTGGTATGCAATGGGAGCTTACACATTTGAAGCAAACCCACCCTATAGAGTAACAGCCGTCTCTGCTTCTCCAATCCTATTTAAGGGAATCTATGACACCCCTGCTATCAACACAGCTCATTCTAAGAAAAAAGCTATCTATCCAGCTGGAATGGCTTTTGGAAAAGAAGAAGGAAAAGATGTCATCTACCTTTCTTGTGGAGAAAATGACTCTTCCGTCAAAATACTTACCTTTGATCAAGAGTCTCTTTTAAAGAGTTTAACACCTGTGACTCCTTATCAGGTTGATAACAAATAGATTTTGCATCTTAGAAAAGGAAATTCACGTCAACCTCCCCGGCCTAAAGGGAGGCAAAGATGAAATTAGAAATGTCTTCTAGCCCAACGACATTCCTAATTCATGTTATACAAGAACAATTTAAACAGCTTCTTCAACCCGCCAAAGCACAACTCTCAAATTTTTATCACCTTATTTATAAAAGTGAAAAGCCCCTCTTTAGACTAAAAGATCTAATAGATTATGTTATTTGAAATTAAAAAATTCACCTCTCAAGCATATGAATGGTTGAAAATCTTTTGATCGCTTATAGTAAAATTAGTGAATAGAACTTTTTTTTAGGATTTACGCATGAAATTGATTTTCTTCTTTTCTCTTTTAGGATGCCTTGGCTATGGAGCTTTTTGGACTTTACAAAGACATCCTGACCTAAAAACTACTATTCAAGAAGTTCTGCCTGCCTCAGAATTTCATACGCTAGAAGTTCGATATACTCCTGAGCAAATCATGGAATCTAATAGAAGCGAATTACTTAAAAGTGGAAGACATAAATACCTAGAAACAGAAACTAGATTTTACCCTTACTTGCTCATGGAAGTAAAATATTCTGTAACTAGTAAAAAAACAGAAGAAAGTCTGATTCTCTGGGACCTTTCGGATGGAGAAATGGTTTTGAATACAAAAGGATGGGAAAAAACACATGGATTTGGAGACTGTCTTACAGCAACTACAAGTCGTCGTGAATTCTCTATCATTCGACTTTTAGCAAAAAAAGGCGGGTCTTGTGATAGACAAGATATCATCACCAGTCTTCACTTAGAAAATGAAACTTTAGACTCTCTTTTAGAGAGTCTAAAAAGAAAACAACTGCTTGTCATTTCTGGCAATAAATATAGACTACACCTAGAAAACCCCAATCTAAAAGCAACTCCTGTTACGCAAATGCATGAAAGGCTTGTCACAAAAACAGGGAAAAGGGCAAAAAAAGTACCTAAACGATTCTCTTTTTCTCAAGTAGAAAGACTCACTAAAGCAGCCTTTGGCGATGAATTTGCCATTCGGCACACAACGGATGTATACCTTCCCGTGCATAGCATAGTCGTACAAAATCCAGATGGCTCTTTACACACGAGTTTATGGAATGCCTTAAATGGAAAAAGAATTTTATATTCGTATGGTGCAGATTGAGTCTTGCCAAAAAAAGCACTTATAGTTAAAATCTCACATTTCTTATACTTGGAAAGGTGGCTGAGTGGCCGATAGCACGTCCCTGCTAAGGACGCGTATCAGTAATGGTACCGTGGGTTCAAATCCCACCCTTTCCGATCTTTGCCTTATCTTTTTATATTGGAGAATTATTTATGAAAGATGCTAAGGCTCTTATTCCTCCCAATTCCAAAGAATCGGAAATGATGGTACTAGGCAGTATGCTAACTAGCATCAACAGTCTAAACATCGCCGCAGATGCTCTAAGCTCTTTTGACTTTTACTACACAGAACACCAGACTATATTCGATGTTTTAAAGACGGCATATAAAAATGACAAACCAGCAGATGTCCACCTCGTCTGTGAAGAACTTAAAAGACAAGGGAAGTTAAATGCCATAGGCGGACCTGCTTATGTCACCTCCATAGCTCAATACGCAGGAACCTCTGCCTTCATCGAAGAATATGTAGAAGTTGTCCAAAATAAAGCTATTTTGAGACGAATGATTCATACCGCACATGAAATGGAAAAAACTGCCTTTTCAGAACCTGGTGATGTTCACGCTCTTTTAGATGAAGCGCAACAAAAGTTATTTGCCATAAGTCAAGCAGCCTACTCTCAAGGGGGAATCTTAGTTCGAGATATCCTCTCCGGATCAAAAGCTGAATCCAAGATGCCTTATCTTAAAGAATTACAAGTTCGGCAAGAAGAATTCCAAATTAAAGGACCGGAAGAAACAGGCATTACAGGACTTCCCTCTCACTTTATAGACCTTGATCGAATGATTAACGGACTTGGGACCTCTAACCTTATCATCTTAGCCGCAAGACCTGCTATGGGAAAAACAGCACTCGCTCTTAACATCGCTGAAAACATCTGCTTTAAAACAAACACTCCCGTTGGAATATTCTCTTTAGAGATGTCTTCTGAGCAACTTATTCACCGTCTGATCTGCTCTCAGTCCGAAGTAGAATCCGATAAGTTGCGAACAGGAAATGTCAGCGGTCCAGAATTCCAAAGAATCGTTGGCGCTGTAAATTCTATGCAAAAATCTACAATGGTTATCGATGACCAACCAGGATTGAAAATTACAGACTTAAGAGCAAGAGCTCGAAGAATGAAAGAAACGCATGGTATCCAATTTCTTGTTGTTGACTACTTACAACTTCTATCCGGATCCGGACAGACTAAATCTTCAGAAAATAGACAAAATGAAATCGCAGAAATCTCTCGAATGCTTAAAAACTTAGCAAGAGAATTAAATATCCCCGTTCTCTGTCTTTCTCAGCTTTCTAGAAAAGTAGAAGAAAGAACAGGACATAGACCTATGATGAGTGATCTTAGAGAATCGGGATGTTTAGCAGGAGATACACTTATTCAAGATGCTGAAACAGGCACATTCCATACTATAAAAGATCTAGCAGAAAGAAAAGAGCAAGTCCCCTTCTTTGTTCACGGAGTTGACAAAGATCTCAAGGTAGGTAAACACCTAATGAGTAAAGTATTCTATTCGGGCAAAAAAGTAACTTATGAGTTAAAAACTCGAACAGGTCGATCTATTAAAGCCAGCGCAAACCATCCATTTTTAAAATTGGAAGGATGGACACGATTAGATGAATTAAAAAAAGGGGACAAAATAGGATTACCTAGGGACCTTAACATAGAAAATGCTTTGAGTTCAAAGCCTGACGAGGAACTAGCTCTATTAGCTCATCTTCTAGGAGATGGGTGTATTTTACCAACACAACCCTATCATTACACTAGTGCTGATGAAGAAAATATTCAAACCGTGCAAGATGCTTCTCATAAATTATTTAACATCAAAGCTAGACTGGTAAAACAAAAAAACTGGTATCATCTATATCTTAAAAGTCCCGTAAAAGTAACTCATGGCGTCTATCACCCTATTACAACGTGGTTTCGCAAATTAGGAATAGAAAGAGTTCGTTCTTATGACAAAAAAATCCCAAATTCAATTTTCGAATGCAACAATAGTCAAATTTCTACTTTCTTGAAACATCTTTGGGCCACTGATGGAAATATTAGTTCCAAACGCATAAAAGGCCGCAAAGAAAGTGCTGCCATTTATTATGCATCCTCCAGCAAATTACTTTGTCAGCAAACTCAACACTTACTTCTTCGATCTGGAATTCAAAGTACATTAAGAACGGCACCTTCAGCTAAAGGGTATCGTAACATGTACCATGTGAATGTAGAAGGCTCTACAAATCAAGAAGCCTTTCTAACTCGTGTTGGATGCTCAGGGAAAAGGGGGCACATTATTCCCTCTCTTCTAGAACAAATACAAAAAATAGATAAAAATCCCAACTATGATGTAATTCCAAAAGAAGCTTGGCGCACAACAGTTCTCAAAGCAAAACAAGAAGCTAACCTTGGCTGGAGAGAAGTCTGCACAGGTCTCCAAACTTCTTATTGTGGTTCTAGCCTATTCAAATCGGGTATATCTCGCACTCGTATGCATACTTTACACAAGGTTCTCCCTTCAAAAGAGCTTTTAGCTTTAGCCCAATCAGACCTCTATTGGGATGATATTATATCCATATCTGAAATAGGGCTAGAAGATGTCTATGATGCGACTGTAGAAAATGTACACAACTTTGTTGCAAATGATATTATTGTCCATAATAGTATCGAGCAAGATAGCGACGTTGTTATCTTTCTTCTACGTAGAGAATACTATGATCAATATGACAAACCAGGACAAGCCGAAGTCATCGTAGCTAAAAATCGTCACGGTGCAGTAGGCAGCGTATTCCTTGCTTTCCGAAAAGAATTAGCCCAATTTGGTAATTATTCAGGATCTCATGAAAAGGCGCCTTCTCCTACAGAAGATGTTTTTTCTGCCTTCTCTCCTAAATAAGCAGCTCTATTAGAATGAGTGTGGAGATTTTATAGTAAGCCCTCAAAAAGTTATGGAAACTTAAATTTTTCTGTTGAGATATAATTTTTCTTGAATCACAGGGCATTTTGATTAAACAAACTTGATACCAAACAAAGCTTCACAAATTTCTTTTACCACACTTCCATCTTCATTCCATTTAGCCTGTCGTCTTATTTTGGCCATGCCTTTTTTCTTCAATGGAGGATTGCTTTTCACGACATTTAAGGCTGCTCTCCTTAGAGTTCCTAGATTCATTGCAGCGTGTAGGCTATTAGCCCTAGATGAATCTTCTCCAAAAATCATATCCAATGACCAGTGCATACTCTCTACTCCCCAATGAGCTCGTACCTTCCTGCCAAATTCTTCCGCACTTTCTATTAAATCTGAAATATAATACCTTTTTTCTTCTGTTGTCTTCCCTTTGACTGTTGATTCTCTTGTTACTTCTATAAAAGTCTGCAAGTCTTTCCAGTCTTTAGACGCTGAGACCTCTGAAGGGTCGCTAATAATCGCTACGCTACGCTTGTCTATCCTTCCTGATTTCTTCTCGATATTTTCATAAAAATCACAGTTCAGAACATATTCAAATTCTTCTTTGCGAGCCTCTTCAAATAACCCAACTACTTCATTGTAAAAATTGCGCTGATTCTTTTTAAGAGCTATTACATAGTGGCCCCCTCCTCGTCGGATGGTTCCCACTATGTTTTTCTGGCATCCTGCAGCATCAATACTTATTGTAGCTCCTTGGATGTCTAGTTGCTCCAAAAGGATCGGTATTGCTGTGATTTCATTGGATTTTTCTTCTGTCTTTTGTTGGCCTATTAATAGCCCATTTTCATGCACGTATGCATGGACTATATGAACATTGCACTTGCCTTTTTTGTTTAATGCCCCTCTTAAACTTTTCCCATCTAGACAAATTTGCTTTCCCTCAAGATCTGTTAGATCTCTCTCTTTGGCCCATGTATAAAAAGCTTTAGCAAAGGCATCAGGATTCATTCGTGTGATTATCCACCAAAATGTGTTGTACGATGGAGGAGTAAACTCTCCTAGTATCACCTTCAGTTGATTCTGCTTCTGAATAACATATTCATGTATGTCAGCAATGTCATCAGCGCCAGAAAATATTGCCATAATCATTAGGAATAGCAAATCGTAAAGAGAATGCTTGCAGTTGTCTTGCGCTCTAGGATCGGGAACATCTTGAAAGAATTGCATTATTGTTTGTCGTGCTGCTTTGTTACAAAGCTTAGATTCTATTATTTGTTCGCATTTTAGCATACATTCCTCATAATTAAAGGAATGTATTATATTAAAATAATTAATATAATAATACTAAATTATTTAAAAATCTATCAAATCTTTTTAATCAAAACGCCCTGATTCGCTTACAGCAATATCGCTGAAGTACAAACTAACGAAGCTCCCCAATCTGGAGGACCCCTTTCTCAAGCTGTCCAAGCTGGTCAGTATCTTTTTGTATCAGGACAGCTAGCTAGAGATCCTACTACGAATATGTTCTTAAATGGCACAATAGAAGAGCAGACCACTTTGGTACTCAATAACGTTGAGGCTATTTTACGCGCTCAAGGCTTGACATTTCAAGATGTTGTAAAAACAGAGGTTTATCTAAAAGATATGAATGATTTTAAAGGTATGAATACGGTTTATGCTGAAAGATTTTCTCACGCTGTGAAACCTGCAAGACAGGCCATGCAGGTAGCTAAACTTCCTCTTGATGCACGTGTAGAGATTTCTTGTATCGCATTCATCTCCACCGCTTCTAACTAAAAAGATCTATAGCAGTTCTTGTCCGGAAGATTGAGCAATCTCGTGCATCGGAGAGCGCTCATTCTTTCGACTTCTGACTAAGATGTCAATTTTCTGATCTCCAAATGTAGACCATATGGACCCTAACATTGCTAACTTTGCGGCTACGGTCCCACTTTCCTTATCTGTTTCGATGTAAAGATCGATATCTCCACCTTTTTTAGCATCATCAACACGAGATCCAAATAACCATATTTTAGCGTTATCTCCAAAAGAGCATCGCGTTGCTTGAATGAGAACATCAATTTCTTGTCTATTTAATCTCAAATCTACACCTCTGTTAAAGGAGGAAAGTCTGTCATAGAAAAATTCAATGTATCTTCCATGTATTTAATGACATTATCTACAACCTGCACAAGAAGCAGCGTATTAGAATAGGCTATATTCAAGGTCTCTGCTTTTTCTGTATCCGTTTCTGGACAGTCATGAGAAAATAAGTTTCGAATGTATCTCAACATTTTCCATTCATCGAACGTCTTGATGATTCTTCTTTTTTCCATTTTATTGAGTATGTCTAAATTAGAGCCCGGCATCTCTTCCTCAAGAATTAGTATGGAACGAAAAGTCTTATTCCCAAGGCTATCTTGAAGATCGCAATAACGAACACGAAAAGCATCGAGTTTATCTAAGTCATCCACATTTAAAGAGCTTAAGGCTTCGCCTTTTAAAGGTATAAAATTTGCGATTCTCTGATAAGAAGACATCAACAACTTGGCAGACCTATACGCTTCACTAAAGTTCAATAAAAATAAATTTGCAATTTTCTTATCATATGTCATACAAGACCACCTACTCTTATCTCTAAAAAAGCAACTATATCCTTCAATTGATTTATATCAAAGAAAAATTAAACTTTCTATTTGTTTCACTAAATTCAAGTTAAAACAATTATTAAATAAAAAAGTTATTCGCTAAAAATTAGCTCAATTAAGAAAGCGACTTAATTTTTCCTTGTAAAAAATCTTCCATAGATTCGAAGTCCCTTTACTTTATATAAGAATTGTCCTAAACTTCCGGGCAGTTTCGAGTCACCTTTAATAAGGATCACTTATGGCATCAGTTAAAAAGAAAAGAAAATCAAAGATCGCTAAGCATAAAAGAAAAAAAAGACGTAGACGCGATCGTCACAAAACAAAGAAATAAGGCAACATTTTACTATCATGTGGACATTCCCGGAAAAATTTGACGTAATTGTTGTAGGAGCGGGACATGCCGGCTGCGAAGCTGCTCATGCCTCCGCCCTCATGGGAGTGAAAACCCTTCTTCTCACAATGAACCTTGACACCATTGGCAAGATGAGCTGTAATCCAGCCGTCGGAGGCACAGCAAAAGGTCACATTGTAAGAGAGATCGATGCCTTAGGTGGCATCATGGGGAAAATCACAGATAGAACTGCCATCCAGACGCGCATGCTCAATGCTTCCAAAGGCCCTGCCGTCTGGTCTCCTAGAGCGCAAGCTGACAAGCTAGCGTATCAAAATCTCATGAAACATTTCTTAGAAAAAACAGAAAATCTTTTTATTAAGCAAGGAACAACAGAAAACCTCCTTGTAGAAGAAGGTAAAATCATTGGCGTTGGCACCCTAGAGGGAATTGCTTACCACGGAAAAACTGTTATTCTTTCTGCAGGAACGTTCATGCAAGGCTTGATCCATATTGGAGAAACCCAATATTCTGGAGGACGAGCTGGAGATAAACCTTCTGTGGGACTATCTGCTTCTCTTACCTCTTTAGGATTTTCTTTAGGAAGATTAAAAACAGGAACACCTCCCAGGATTCATGCTAGAAGCATCGATTTTTCACGCTTAGAAGCTCAATACGGCGACCCAGGCGTTCGTTTTTCTCATGATTCAGAAGAAGAAACCCCCTTACCTCAAGTTCCCTGTTACATCACCTATACTTCCTTGGCAACTAAACAGATCATTCAAGACAATCTCCATAGATCTCCTATGTACGGCGGCACCATCAAGTCTATCGGCCCTAGATACTGCCCTTCCATAGAAGATAAAATCGTTCGATTTGCAGATAAAGATCGACATCAAGTCTTTTTAGAACCTGAAGGATTGCAAACAGAAGAGTATTACGTCAATGGGATCTCCTCCTCCCTCCCCTTTGATGTACAATATTCTATGATCCGAACAATAGAAGGTCTCGAAAATGCTGAGATCTTACGGCCTGCCTATGCTATTGAATATGACTATGTCAAAAGCGGACAACTCAAATCCTCTTTAGAAACACATCTTATTCAAGGTCTTTTCTTGGCAGGACAAATCAATGGCACAACAGGATATGAAGAAGCCGCAGGGCAAGGACTTATAGCCGGTATTAATGCTGCCTCCCAAATCCTTGGAAAAGAACCTTTCCTACTCAAACGCTCAGAGGCCTATATAGGCGTTATGATTGATGAAATCACCACAAAAGAACTCACTGAACCCTATCGTATGTTTACAAGTAGAGCTGAACATAGGCTCGTGCTAAGACAAGACAACTGCGATCTTAGACTAAGAAAATATGGATATGAGCTGGGACTGATCACAGAAAAACAATGGCAAACTCTACAAGAGAAAACAGAAATTATTTCCACTCAAATAGAACGTTTTTCCAAAATCTTTAAAAACCACGAAGGAAAGACAGCCTCTTTAGCCCAACTCCTTTGTCGTCCTGAGTTCACTTACGAAATATTACAAACTCTTTTTCCTGATGACGTTTCCTCTTTCAGTGAAGAAATTGCTGAACAAATTGCACTCCAGTTAAAATTTGCAGGCTATATCCAAAGACAAAACACAGAAATTTCAAGACTTGAGGGTCTAGAAAATTTCCTTCTTCCCGAAACGTTAGACTATCTAGCGGTAAACGGTCTTTCTCGTGAAGCAAAAGAAAAACTTCAAAAGATCCGTCCCGTCTCCATTGGACAAGCCTCTCGCATATCAGGAATATCACCATCTGATATATCTCTTCTTATGATCACCTTACGAGGTAAGAAAAAAGCTACAATTTAAATCGCATTTCTTGCATGAAGAGGGGCAGCCCAGGTAAGAATATGCAACAAACAAAAACGCTTCCTATTGTCCTTTTGCTATGCAAAGATCCTTCAAAGAATCATTTCTTTAAAAGAAATTTTAAAGAAATTTACTATATTATGGAGGCCGAAGACTGTGAATCTGCCTTAGATTGGATAAAAGTTACCCCCATAGATCTCATCTTCCTTGATTTTTATAGCCTAGATCTCCCTTTAGTTAACTTTTGCATTCACGTTCGCGCCATCTTAAAAGAAAAGAAAACTCCTATTTTCCTTATCTCTCAAATCATACAAAAATCATTTATCGCAGAAGCCTTAAAAGCTGGAGTATCTGATTTTATTCACGAGCCTTTAGATGCCTTAGAAGTTCACGAAAGAATTTCTGTTCAACTCCATTCTTCTCCTACAAACAGAAAGATCCACAAAGTTAGAAGTAAATTAAAACCTCTCTCCTCCATTCCTCAAAATACAGATCTTTTTTTTAATAGAACACTCATGGGAGATAAAGCATTAAAAACAATCATAGAAACAAAAAAAGCAATCCATCCACTAAGTCTTTTTATGGTACAGATTGATCATTTTGTAAATCTTGAAAAAGAGCTTGGCCCCTTAGCCATTTTAGAACTTATAAGCCAAGTGGAAACCATTTTACGATCTCATCTTAGACCCCATGATTTTTTAGTTACAGAAGGCCCTGCCACCCATCTCATACTGCTTCCAAAAACTTCGCAACGAGCAGCTAAAATCATGGCAGAAGATATAAGAAGGGATATTTCTTCAACAACGATTAAGACAGCCAATACAGAAATCCTTATCACAGCTTCTATTGGGGTCATCGCCTTTGAAAAAGAACCCTCCGAATCAGGGAAATCTTTTGAACAATTTGAGCTTTGCCTAGAAAGAGTCAAAACTTCTCTTTGCCAAGCGCAAAAAAAAGGGAACGCCGTCATAACGACAAAAGTCCCCTCTTAAGAAGGGACTTTTTATAATGTACTTTAATCGATCAAATTGAAAGAAGCCGTGCTTAGCTTAGAGCGCCCCTTTAGCTCCTTAATTTCTAATAAAGAAACAAATTCCACGGGATCGCCTCCTGCTAATCGAACAAGCTCAATAGCCGCTTTAGCTGTTCCCCCCGTTGCAATCAAGTCGTCAATAATAAGTACCCGTCGATTTTTTTGCATTCCTTCTGCTGAAATAGCCAGCGTATCTACTCCATATTCCTTTTCATATGTTATGGAATAAATAGGACCTGGAAGCTTTCCAGGTTTACGTGCAGGAACAAAACTAACGCCTAATTTATAAGCGAGTGCTGCTCCTAAAATAAATCCTCTAGATTCCAATCCAACAATCGTTTCAATGTTTTTATTTTTGTAACGAGAATATAGTAAATCAATACACATAGAAAAGGCTTTAGGGTTATTTAAAATAGGGGAAAAATCATCAAAAAGAATTCCAGGCTTAGGAAAGTCTTTGTAAGAAACAATTTGCGCTTTAAGAAAAGCAATTTCTTCTTGATGCAACGCCTTACAAAGGGCATCACTTAGTAACTCAGATCTTGATACCCCACCAAACTCTGCCTCAGAGTGCCAATCACGAGCATTAATATTCTTATCTTTATAATAATGTTTAATTGCACACCCAACTGTACATGAATAGCCTTCGGCTGTAACCTCAGAAGAAAGTTCTTTTGCTAGATGAACAAATTGATCAGGCATAGGAATCTCTCGAGTAAGAGATACTATCTCTTGTAAATCTGATAATTTTTTACATAAGACTAATCCAATATCATGCCATTTTTCAGAATGGGAATCTTGCTCAATATAGTTTTCAATAGACACAACATAATCCGCCCCATCAAGGAATTCTTGAGGAAGACTATTTATCCGATTCTTCGCCCCCTTTAAAGCTGTTTCTTTTCCAATAGGTTGCTCTGGGATGCTTGAAATAGTCTCATACGGTACCAATTCAATTTCATCATCTGGAAATGCCTCTTGAAAGGCTCTATTGACAGCTAGAACTTTATGTTCACTCTTAGAAGCAACTACGACTTTAATATTTTCCGCAAAAGCCGGAAAAGAAACCCCTAGACATACGCTAACAAACAATAATTTAAATATTTTCTTCATAAAAAAACCTCCATGCTTAGTGTTACTTTCACACTATCAAAGTGTGCAATCGCTTGACATTTTAGTCAACTTCAATTAGTGTTTAAATAACACTTACTAAAAACCATGAGACGTTATGACAAGCTTAAAGAAACGATCCCAATATCCTATTTCCGTAGATTGTGTGATTTTTGGCTATGCAGAAAAAAAGCT
>CANNLR010000005.1 GCA_947505635.1 Chlamydiota bacterium | reverse complement strand
TTGTCATAAAAAAGACCTCTTAACATCTTATTAGGTTAAAAATATTTGTTTATCTAGTCCGGTAATTAAATTCTACAGAATTTATAGATTCTTCTATAGAAACTCATATTAAGTGATTAGCTTAGTCGGGGGAATCGTTCTTTAGCGGGGCTAAAATACTTTAATGTAATTGTTAAAATAAAACAATCCCTCTGACTCCTAGGTAGCCTATATGATGTTTCGTGCGAATTAAGATAATAATTTCTGGAACTTCAAGGGGAAAGCGGATAAAAAATAACATTTTTTGGAAATAATGCAAGAAAATAACACTTGTTTGTAAAAAATAAGGTTAATTTTATGAAATTATGTTTGTAACGTGTCAGTATTAAAAATTTTTGTTTCATTTTAATATAAATTTTTTTAGGGTGTAATTTTGAAGGAGAAGTTCCTCCTATGAGGCCCTGGGAGAATCTCCGTAAAGGTTTTATTAACTTTGAAAAATAATTTCCGTAGGAGGAAAATATGTTGAAAAAAGAGCTAAGAATTGCTCTAGCTATGATGGGAGTAATCGCTCCTTTTGCTGCACAGGCAGATCATTCTATGTCATCGACATCAGGGCAGCCTGCTTATACAGCTGGTGAGATGCTTAGAACGGGGGATTTACCCGGGGCTTACAATCAAAGCGCAAATTACAAGCTTGATGATAGCTACGATGTATATTTTACTGCAGACTTTATTTACTGGAATCTACAACAAGATTTAGTAAGAGTAGGGAATGTGATGACAACGGATTCTTCCGGAGCTTTGGGACTTCTAGAAGGATCTGGAGAAACAGTATTTACAGATACAAAATACACTCCTGGATTTCAAGTAGGACTTGGTTTTAACATGAAAGGGATGGATGATTGGAATTTATATTCTGAGTACACATGGTACCAAAATACAAATTCTCATTCAGCACATACTGGAGATGATCAAGTAATAGCGATTGCTTACGCACAAGAAGATGCGGTTGCTGGAATTACACATGATGTAGTTGTTGCAGAAAGTGCAACAATAAAGTCAAAATATCATTATAACAATTTAAATTTGTCTATACAAAGACCTTTTTATTTTGGTCGTAAGTTGACAGCTAATTTTGGTGTGGGTCTTAGAGGGCTTTGGTTTTCTCAGACTGTGACAAACTCTGCTGATGATTTAACTTCTTATCATGCAGGAGAGACTACAGGGATTGCTCTTGGCGATGATGCTGGAACAAGTTTCCATCAAAAAGCTTGGGGGCTTGGACCTCGATTTGAATTTGGAACGAACTGGTTATTCGGTTGGGGTTTTAGGATGTTGGCTGATGTTGCGGCTAGCGTTTTGTATACGAGATATACAGACCTTTCAGGTTCTGTGACTGGGGACGTAACTCATGGTGTGGTTGCAGGTCTTAACACAGGAATCTCTTCTAACTATAACACATTAAGAGCGGTTACTGAGACTTCTTTAGGTCTTGGATGGGGATCTTATTTTGGAGATAACAATGATTTCCATTTTGATCTTTCTGCTAGCTATGAATTTAATGTATACTGGAACCAAAACATGCTAGGCATGGTTATTAATGAACATGGATCTCCAGGAAACACTTATCTTCATGGATTAAATGTTGCAGCAAGATTTGATTTTTAATCAAGTTGTAGTCCTTCAATAAAAAAAAGAGGAGAGTTTCTCTCCTCTTTTTTTTGTCTAAATAAATTCTCGATTTTTTACTTTGGATTGTCTGGACAAGATAAGAAGTTTTCTTATAAAAGAGGAGAAAACTTTTAGAATTTCAGGGAGGAAGGGGTGAGAAGATATATATTAACAAATGTGATTTTTTTATGTATTGCTTCCGGTTTATATGGAAATTGGAATAATACCTTTGATGAAAAGACCTATCAATTGGCGTTGAGGGCATCTTGTATTGATATAGACGAGTATGAAGTCTTTGCACATATTCGAGAAACCTTTTTAAGAAATTCTCATTTAGAAAAACATATTGCGGATATGACGGCTCTTGAGAAGGAAATTATTTTAAGACGAAAGGAGGGGGTAGTTCTTAAGATAAGGAAATCTAACAACATTAATGAAGCTTTTGCTTGGGAAATATCAAATTTTTTTGGGGGATTTTCTTGTATAGTGCCCGCATTTCCTATAAAAATTGGGGGAAAATACGTCATTATTCAGAAGGTAGAGTCTTTTGCTATTGCAGAAGAAAAAACAAACCTTCCCAGAAAGGACATTATGCGAAGTGTGTTAGTAGAAGATTATTGGAACGCATGTTTTCAGATGTATCTTTTAGGGTTAGGGGATCTGAAAGGAAGTAATATAGGGATCAATAAGAAAGGGAAGATCCGATTTTTCGATGTAGAATCAAGTTTTAAATATCAAAATCAACCTATAAGATCTAAGTACAGTTTTCATGCTGGGTTTGCAGCTCAGTCCTTTGCCTGGCCTCAATTTCAACAACCCTTAGATAAAAGGGCTGTCATTTCTTTGCAGAGATTCATAGGCTCCTTGGATAATTTAGAGGAAGATATCACTACTTATTTAGCTTATAGGTCTTTTCCTCTCGATAGGGAGGGTTTCTTCTATCGATTAGAGAAAATCAGAAATTTCCCGCTAGAAAAGGGGAAGACATTTGAAGACTTTTATCGATTCATTTTTCCTCAGATGAGTCTAGGATTGGATGAATTATGTTCTATAATAAGTCGAATTCTACAAAAAAAAGTTTCCTTGGGGGAGGCCTTATTTTTCGCTCATAAAGATCTTAAGAGGGAGAAGTTGTCTAGCGAAGAGAAGAAAGAATTGAGACAATGGTTATCAATTTATATTCAATAAAAATAAGGCTGAATTATGAAGTATGTTTTTTCATCTATTGTATTTTGTGTTTTTGCTTTCATGGATCCATTGCAAGCAGGGTGGAATGAGAGGTTTGATAAGCAAAGTGATCTTCTTGTAGAGCAGCTAGAAGATTTTCAGGGGGAATATCAAGAGATTTATAAATCTTTTGTTAAAATGAGGAAGGGGCTTTTAAAGGATTATTTGCTTAATAATCAAATTAGCATGATAGCCCGGGATCGAAAAATGATTTTATTAAGACCAAGAGAAGGGATTGTTATCAAAAAAAGAGCTAACGATAGTATTGACGAACTTATTAGTTGGGAGCTTTCTTATATTTTAGGAAAGGGTGATTTTCTAGTGCCTTCGTTTCCTGTTGAAATAGCAGGAAAAAAAATTGTTATACAAAAGATGGAACCCTTTACTTTCAAAAAAGATAAGGTTATGGAATCTATCCCTAAAGATGCTAAAAAAGTGACTGTAGAGGAGTATTGGAAAGCACATTTACAGGCATATCTTTTAGGATTAGAAGATTTGGTGGGACAAAATATAGGAGTCAATGCACTAAGTCATATTCGTTTTTTTGATATGGAAGCGAGTTTGCAGTATCTGAACAATCCGTGTCGTTCGCAAAGGAGTTTTAAGACAGGTTTTATTTCCCAATCATTGGAATGGCCTCAATATAATCAACCTTTAGATCGTAAAACAGTTGCAAGTTTGGAAAAGTTTGTTGAAGCTCTTTCTTCTGTAGAGAGTAAGTTAGAAAAATACCTTCTTTGTAGGGAGGCTTCTTTGAATGTAGAAGGTCTATTATTCCGATTAGAAAAAGTCCGTACATTCCCTTTTCAAGAAGGAAGCTCTTTTAGGGATTTTTATGGATTTCTTTTTCCAAAATTAAGTCCTGGGTTAGATGAACTTGCTGATATTGCAAGCGAAATTTTACAAAGACCTGTAGATCATGGATCTGCTTTGATTTTGATATTTCGATGGATAGATTTATATGATCTTTCTTCTTCACAAAAACGAGCCATCGAAAATTGGATAACTCGATACATAGATTAAAAAGGGAATAAATTTATGAGATTAAGTGCTTTTTTAGATTCTTCAGACTCGAGGCCTGTTTAATGGGGATGTAGGATTATATGTTTCCTTCTTTCCTCGTATAAGAAGCTGGTTACTTTTGGAAAAGATGAACTTGAAATGCCTTCTTCCCACGTATTGAATAAGGGTTCTTTGGACCCCTATTGGAAGGCTCATTTTTGTGTTTATTTTCTAGGTATTGGAAAGGATGACAAAATTATTTTTTTGATCCCCTGCGTTTTCTTCTTCACAAAAGAATCTTTAGATCAATGGTTAGAGAGTTATATTGAATAGCGTTTAGCCTCTAGGGATGAGGAGTAAGAGTCTATCGATTTCTTTAAGCCAGAGGATCGTTTGTTTTTCGACTTGTTGTAGGATAAACATCCACCCTAGGCATAGAAGAGCTAAGCCTAAAAGTGATTTCACAGCCATTCCTAAAAAGGTAATTTGTACTTGGGGAGCCAATCTATTAGCAATTCCTAAGAAAACTTCTGTCATCATAATAGCCAAGAGGGATGGGGCTGATAGTTGAATAGAAAGGGCCAAGACTTTTGTTGCTAAGGCCATGATTGTTTGCCAAAAAGCTTGTCCTGGACTAAAAAATATGGGGTTAATCATAGCATCGACAGGAATAAGGGTATAAGAAGCTACCAAACTATCAAAAAAGTAGAAAGGGCCTCCCATGGCGTAAAATGCGGCGATAAGGACGTAGTTGTACAGATTACCTATAGGAGACGTTTGAGCTTGAGAAAAGGGGTCCGTAACCTGCAGAGAAGAGGCTCCTCTAAGGAAGTCAATGAGGGCTCCTGCTGTTTGAACAAATTGAAAAGGAATATTGATTAAAAAAGCCAATATAAATCCAATAAAAAGTTCTTTGATAGCAAAGACAATGAACATAGAATTATAGGGGAGGGCTGTTTGGGCTGTTAAAGCAATATGAGGTAAGAAGATAATAGTTATGGCTATCAAAAGTCCCATTTTCGGCATGGTTGGTAATTTAGCTCCTAGAAAGGGGGCTAAAGTGATAATGGGTCCTAGGCGGAAAAGGGCAATCACGAATAAGGACATGGTGGAGGTTGGAGAAAACTCATAGAGTTTTTGGAAAAAAATCGAGTAATCTTGAGGGGGTGCCATCAGCCGATCTTTTGTTAGCTAGACCATTTTGGGAAATTTACAAAAATATTTAACGAGTATTGCATGATTTGTGCTCCAAGCCATCCTCCTAATACAAATAAGGTAAGAATAACAGCGACCAATTTTACCATAGAAGAGAGAGTTTGTTCTTGGATTTGTGTTGCAGCTTGAAAAATAGCCACAAATAACCCCAGTATTGTACTGATCAAGATAGGGGGACCGGATAGGATGAGGATGAGGAGCAAGGCTTGATAGCTTTGTTGATAAATTTCTGTACTATACATATTGACCTTTACTTAAAGTTAGCGAAAAGAGAGAACCAGACCCTGGATAATTAAAGTCCACCCATCAATCATAACAATTAAAAGAAGTTTTAGTGGGAGTGCGATTGTAAGGGGGGATAGCATCATCATTCCCATAGCGAGTAAGATATTAGAGGTGACTAAATCGATAACAAAAAAAGGTAAATAAATTAAAACGCCTACTTCAAAGGCAGCTTTTAATTGAGAGGTAATAAAAGAGGGGACCAGTATTATAAAATCGACAGGTTTGATCATCTGTCTGACATCCTCTGGAAATGTTTTTTGTGCTAATTGATAAAAGCCTTTAATATGTTTTGCTGAGGTGTTTCTTTGCAAAAATCCTTTTAAAGGCTCTTTGACTTGGTTGACTAGTTCTATCATATATTCTGCAGAGGAGGCAGAGAAAAGTTCTGTTGGAGCTTTATTCTTCATGCTAGATTCTGCAGCCTTATACATGGAAAGTCCAGTTGGAAACATAACATAAATGGTAATGAGAATGGCTATACCATTTAAAACTTGGTTAGGAGGAGCTTGCTGGACTCCCAGTGCGTTACGTAGCAAGGAGAGGACAATGATTACTTTTATATAGGAAGTTAACATCATAACCACAAAGGGTAAAAGCGCTACGCAAGTGAGCACTGTCATTTGTGTTAAAAGAGAGGGGGAGGGAAATGCATCGGGGTTACTCGCTGGAATTTCCTCAGCAGCGAAAAGCCCGTTAGAGCTCAAGAAGCCAAGAAAAATAACAAATAGAAGAGTCTTAAGTAAGGGGAATCGTTGTAACATGTGCAATCCTAGTACAAGTGTTATATAACTTGTACACTATTTAGCCTTTTTTTGAGAAAGGAGATTATTATTTATATTTTGCGAAGGCATTTTCTAAAGCCTTCCATTGATTTTCTGCCGTTGCATTGATGATGCCAGTTTCTGTTTCTATCATACATCCTCCTGGGCTGACATCAGGACGCTCTTGGATATTAAGAACCTGCAGGTTTTCAAATATTGCTTTTAGTTTTGGTTTATTTTTCTCTAGAGCCTCTAAGTCAGCTTTATTTACAAAGATTGTAATTTTTTTATTTTGCTTTGCAGGAGCCATAGCTTGCATGACAATATCAACAATTGTTTCGGGGGCGAGCTCGATTTCTTTGCCTACAATCTTTTGCGCTGCTTTTAGAGCAAGTGGAAGAATAATTTTTTGCATTTCTAGGAGAATTTTTTTTGCTTCTTTATCTAAAGATAGAATGTGTTCATTAAATTCTTCTAATCCTTGTTGTAACCCTTCCTCATGTGCTTTTTTTCTAAGCTCTTCGCATTCTAGTTCTGTATTTTTATGATGATCGATGGCGTCTTGCTTAGCTTTTTCTAGAATTTCAGAGGCTTCTAAAATTTGTGTAAAATCTTTTCCGGAGATGATTTTTTCTCCAGGTTTAATTGACAATGTTGATTGAGAAATAAGGGAGAAAAGTGTCATGCAGAAGCCTGGAGATTATGTTTTTTGAAAAATGTGAGAACATCCATGATTTGTCCTGCTAGAATTTTATAAGTCTTAGCGTGTTCTGATTTTTTGTGCAAGGGGGAAAAAATGGCAACTTGATCTGTGCTCATACGTAAGTTGATATAATAGACAAAATTAGGATCTTCAGGATGTAATACTTTAGCTAAACGATTCATTCCTTTTTTATGTAATAGGTTTAATAAATCTTCTGTTTTTTCATTCCAAAGATTGAGTTCGCTTCTTTTGAAAAGTGGAGGCTCTTGTCTGCTAGAAATCAAAGAGAGAAAAACAATTTTCTCTTTTGAGAGAACAGATTGAATTTTCTTAATTTTTATAGTGTCGATGACTAGTCGCATTTCAATAGCAAGATCATAGAGTCCTAAAAAATCTATGAGAAGGGAGAGTTGATAGGATGAAAGTTCGAGCAATTTGTTTAATGAAGATGGAAGTAAGCTTTCTATGGGAGGTAAGTTTGGAATTTTTTCGAGTAAAGCTTTAATTATTTCTTTTTGGATAAAAGCTTTAGAAATAGGCGAAAGAGGGGAGAGGGGAGAAGAAAAAAGTAAGCATTCGCTAAGTTGTTTAGCTTTTTCTTCAGGAAAGGCTGATAGGAAAATAGAAATTTCATTTTCTGGGAGGGTTCGTAGAATAGGAGCAAACCAAGAGTAATGACTCCATTGTAGCAACTGTCGAACTTGATTAAATCCAAGAGTTAGGTCAAAGGTGCAAGGGGAAATAGAGGAAAACTCTTTTTGCTTTTCTGGCGGAAGAAAAGAAAGAAGAGTTTTCTTTGTTTCTTCTGCCTTTTTATCAATGAAAGCGTGGCAAACGTACCATTGAGTATTGTCCATAGATTAATGCATACCCTGTGGTGGTGGATTTTCATCTTCAGGGGCAGCTGGAGGGGGTGGAGGAGTTTCAGGCATAAAGGGAGTTAGTTGTAATAGCTTTTTAAGTCCGCCTGCAGTTTTTAGTGTGGGATATATTTTCCAGATAAGCCAAGCAGTAAATAGAGCAAAGATTACCATGAAGAAGCATAAGAAGAAAAACACAACGCGAAATCTACTAGCAGAGCTTTTGCTCATAACAATAGACCAAATGCTTACGTAGTTGTCTTCGTGAGGAATTGAAGATAACATTTCAGAGGATTGTCCTAGGGTGATATCTGCAAAACGAGCTTTATCTGAAATTACGGTTACATCATTGATGTCAAGACCATTGACGCTTCCGGATACAAGTCTTTTGATTTTAATAATCAAGTGGCTATTAGGATCATCTAAAATCCCTTGATGTTTTACATATACGGCTGCGGTGATTCTTTGAGGAGTAGAAGGTTCCCAGGGGAGGGCAGATCCAGAACTGTCATTAGCGGGAAAAGAGATTTGCACATTAGCATCGATGACGCCATCAATTTTACGAATAGTGCTGGCTATTTGCTCAGAGAGTCCAGCTTGGTAGCGAATGGTATCTTCTTTTTCAGAGGACATCATTCCGGGCTTGCCAAAAAGGTCTAATAAGTTAACACCTTTGATTCTGGGAAGACCATTTTGGTTTAAAATAGCCATAGCATCTGTGGATTTGTTAGCATTAACGCTAATATTCCACTTAGATCCTCCTTGAGTCCCTCCTGGAGCGGAAGAGGTGAAGGCTACCTTTGAAGCTGCAATTCCCTTGCTAGCCAAAAAAACAATGATTTCATTAGCTTCTCTTTCTTCAACAGCTGTCACGATGACATTATTTTGTTGACATCCTACTAAGCTAAGTAAGGTACATAATAAAAGAAGTATGGATCGTACTTTGTACATCATATTGTATAATCTGGGTTAAGGCGTTTGACGGCGGTCCTTCTACTTTACGCATATGACCTATAATCTGTCGAGCTCTCTTTTAATTTTGCTTATATAGGATAAGAAGATTTTGAGTTACTGTTTTCTGTTTTTCTTGTAAAAATAGCTAATTTTTCATGAAAAATAGCATTTTTATTTTCCAATCCTTCGCATTTTATTGAATTGATTTTTTATCCTAGTAGAAATCAGATTATTTTAATTATTCATTTAAATGAGAAAATATTATGTCTTTTGAGGTTAGGGCATCTTTAAAAAAGATCAAGGTTGAAAATGTTCAGAAGATGATGTGGCAACATTTACCCAGTAGATTCCCCTGATAGTCATGAGCGTAAAAGGGGAATGTTTTAGTTTTTCCATCAGTCTCCTATTAAATTAGAACAAGCTTGTTTAGAATTTAAAGACTCAGCACGTCCGAATTCTTTTGTGAGAGTGAGGAGGCTCAGTTATATGGTTCTATTGCGCCAATAGACGCAATAGACAATGAGCATGGAACTGGAGGGATAAATACTATAGATTAGACTCTTCTAGTAAAGGAAGCTCGGTTTGCTGAGGGATTGAAGTAGAAAAGGTTACTTGATCTCGAAGCTTGATGATGCCAAGTAAGTTGATGATGAGAAGAAGAGCTCCTGAAATAGACATGACAAGTAAAGCTGTTGACGGATTAAAAAAAGAGAAGAAGATAAAGGCTACGCAAGCATAAATTGTATAGATTTTTTCGCCCCGTTTTGGCCCTATGAAACGAGCGCACTTGAGCCCTACGCAAAAGTAAGCAATAATTGTTGTATATCCTGTCATAAATAAGAAGGTGGGCATGAATATTTGCATATAAGGGAAATATAGGCTTAAAGAGCTTTTGACGAGGTCTGGGATTGCAATAAGAGGATTAGCTGTCCAAAGTCCGGTTATTAAAACGATAAGGATGCTCAAGGTACAGATGAAATTATCAATAAATACCCCAATAATAGCTAAGCTGGCCTGTTTTTCTGGATATACCGTGCTAGATTCACTTTGAATAATAGAGTCATAGCCTATCCCTAAATCGGAGGAGTAGGCTGCTTTAGATATTCCATGTTGAATAGCAAGGAGGAGACTGCTTCCTGCAAATCCACCAATAGCGGCATGTCCATGAAAAGCGGACTTAAATACAGTGGCTAAAACTTTTGGAAGAAGGTGGATTTCTTGAGATATAACCCAAAAACTCATTGCTATATAAATAAGAACGAACCCTGGTATAACGAAAGTGCAAATTTTAGCTATTCGCTTTACCCCGCCAAGGCCTGCGAATAGAACAAGAATGAGTAAGAAAGGAGCTACGATCCATTTATCAAGGCTCCAGCTGTAAGATAGACAGTTGGTTAAAACATTAAATTGATAGACTTCTACCCCATATACGCAAAGAAGAGAGGCCGCTATAAAGGGAATCCAAGAAACTTTGAAGGCAGCCTTTAGAAAATAGATGGGACCTCCGTCATAGCCCCCTCGATCATTAGGAATGCGATATTTAAGACCTAAGAATATTTCAGCATATTTAATAATAGATCCGAAAAGTGCGGCAATCCAGACCCAAAATAGAGCTCCAGGGCCCCCTATTTGTAAGGCTGTTACAATCCCTACGATGTTACCAATTCCGATCATACCCCCCATAGAGGTAAAAAATATTTTAATCGGATGAACTCCGGCCCCCTTAGGGGTCGAGGGTTTCATAAACTCATAAAATATTCTAAAAAAACCGGGAAGAGATCTGATTTGAAAAAATCGGACGCGGAAGGTAAAATAAATCCCAATACCTGTGATCAAAGCAAAGGCTATGTTGCCCCAAAAAAAGGACTCTATCGCATTTAGAATATAGAAGCAATATTGCAACATAAGTCAGCCTTATTGTAAGGTAGATCAAGAAGAGTAACACGATATGACGTTTATTGCAATAGAGATCATATTTTTTTTAAGGTTTAATTTTATGTCCAGATACGTTACTTAGTCCATCATAAGCTGCGTATTTATAAAGATCATGCAATGTTGGGTAATTAAATACCTTTCCAATAAGATCATAAAGAGTTAATTTAGACTCAACAACTTCTAGTCCAAAATGAATAAGTTCTGTTGCTAAGTGTCCAATAATGTGGATTCCGCATATCTTCAAACCTTCTTTTTCAAAAACAATTTTCATAAAACCGTTTTTTGCTCCCATAATTCGACCTCGAGCCATATCGGCATATCGGGCTCGTCCGCAACAGTAGGGGGTTCCGGAAGCTAGCATAGCTTCTTCTGTTAGCCCTACCATGGATATTTCGGGGATAGTGTAAATTCCATAAGGAAAAAAAGAGGGAAGGTGTTCTAAGTCTTGCATTTGAAACATATGGGCTACTGCAACTCTTCCTTGATCCATACTTGTGCTGGCAAGCGCTGGAAACCCAATAACATCTCCTGCAGCAAAAATATGAGGGATACCTGTTTTATACTCTTTATCGACTTCTAAAAACTCTCTTTTACCAAATTTTAATCCAAGCTTATCGCATCCCAAAGTCTTGGTAGCGCCGCTTCGGCCCGCTGCAAAAAGATACATATCTACTTCTAAGACTCGTCCGCTTTGTAGGTCTACTTTAAGGGGGGCTTCTGGATCTTTTGGAGTTACGACTGATTTAATTGTCGTATTGAAAAGGATTTCAATACCATCGTCATGCATTTGACTAATAAGGCTAGAGGCAAGTTCTTGATCAATTTGAGGTAGAATGGATTCCTTATCATTTACAAGATATACTTTTGTCCCCATAGCAGAAAAAATTGTGGCATATTCGCAACCTATTACGCCAGCGCCAACGATGCAAAGAGATCTAGGAATATGATTTATATGTAAGATGGAATCGGAATCGTGGACTCGAAGGTTGTCAAAGGGGATTTGGGGAGGATGATAGGGATAAGATCCTGTCGCAATTAAAATAAATTTACCGCTAATAGTGCTTTTTGTCCCTTCATTTGTTGTGATAGCTAGGGTATGAGGATCTTCAAAAGAAGCTATGCCTTGAAAGATATCCACGCCGTGTCGTTGTAAGTTTTCTCGAATTTCTTGAGCGACAATGGCAATTACTTGATTTTTTCGGTACATGAAATCTTCTAAAGAGGCTTTATGTAGGGGGCTGTGCTCTATACCAAATGCTGCTTTTTCGTATTTCCCAGAAAAATATAAAGAGGTTTCTTTTAGCGTTTTAGAAGGCAATGTTCCTGTGATGACTCCAGCACCTCCAAAGGTCTTTTCTTTTTCGATAATAGCTACTTTATACCCAAAGTAGGCGGCTTTGACAGCGGCTTTTTCTCCAGCAGGACCTGTTCCGATAACAATAAGGTCGTAATTTTTTTCCATGATTTTTTCCTCAGTTTTATGTGCATACTAGAAAAATAAACAATCTTTTCAAAGAAAAAAATGCACAAACTCGATATATAGTGAGCTACCCCTATAAAAAAAGAGGACAGGCATGGAAGTAGATATAGATATTAAAGCTGAAATGATGGCAAAAAAAATTAAGCATTATTTGATCACCTCCATGGGTGTAATGGTTAACGAAGCCACTCCTGAAGAGTTTTATCGAGCCTTTGCTCTTACTCTTCGAGAAGAGTTGATGATTAACTGGACAGCTACTACGAAAACTTATCGAAATCAACATACTCGTATGGTGTATTATCTTTGTATGGAATATATGCCAGGTCGTTTTATGGGAAATAATATTTCCAATATTCATGCCGGCAAGCTCGTAAAAACGGTTATGAAAAAAATGGATCATTCTTTTAAGGAAGAGCTATTTTATGAATCAGACCCAGGATTAGGAAATGGGGGGTTAGGGAGGCTGGCTTCTTGTTTACTTGACTCTTTAGCGACGCAACAATACCCCGCAATAGCGTACGGGCTTCGTTATCAGTATGGGGTATTTGATCAAGAGATTTGGGATGGAGTTCAAGTCGAAAGACCCGATCCTTGGCTTCTTCATGAAAACCCTTGGGAATTTCGAAGGGATGAGTGTGCTGCAAGTGTTTGTTATTCTGGAAGGGAGATTCCCTTGCGGAATAAAAGAGGGGAAGAAGTTTTTGATCTAGCAGACTATGAGGAGGTGAGAGCTCTTCCTTATGATATTCCTATTATAGGATACAAAGAATCGGGGGATTTCAATGTAAATACATTAAGACTTTGGACTACGAAGGAATCTCCTAGGAATTTTCAATTACAGAGGTTTAATGCAGGACAGTTAGGACAGGCAGGAGAAAACACTTGTTTAACAGATGTATTATATCCGAACGACAATAATGAGATGGGGAAAAGAATTCGTTTAAAGCAAGAATTTTTATTAGCGTCTGCTTCCATCCAGGATATAATAACAAATTATATGAGATGTCATCCTGATATGTCTTTTTTTGCAGATAAGGTTAGGATTCAAATCAATGATACCCATCCAGCTCTAGTGATCCCAGAGCTTATGAGAACTCTGATTAAGGAGAATGACTTAGTTTGGGGAGAAGCGTGGGAAATTGTACGCACTTGTTTTGGTTATACGAATCATACTATTTTGCGAGAAGCATTAGAAGAATGGAATCAGGAACGGTTTAAAACCCTTCTTCCTAGGCAGTATAAGATTATAGAGCGACTTAATATGGATCTTTGTGAGGCAATTCGTGGTCGATACCCGGGAGATGAAGCCAGGGTGCAGAGGATGTCCTTTATAGAGGGAGGACAAGTCAAAATGGCACATCTTGCTATCTATGGGAGCCAGAAAGTAAATGGAGTAGCTTTTTTACACTCAGAAATTCTCAAGAAAATTTTGTTTAAAGATTTTAATGACATGTATCCTGATCGTTTTATTAACGTGACGAATGGAGTAACGCAAAGGAAATGGCTATTATATTGTAATCCATTGCTTTCAACATTTATTACAAAAAGAATTGGAAATGGTTGGATTACGGATTTTAAACAGATGGCGAAACTAGCACAGTTTGCGGAAGATGAAGAAACTTTAAAGGAGTTTCTTTTGATTAAAAAAGAAAATAAAAAGGAACTGATCCAATTCTTACAGAAGGAGAATCCTGTAAGGGATTTTCAAGGAAGAGTCCAATATTTTACAGAACCTTTGCTAGAAGATGCTTTGTATGATGTACAAGTGAAACGAATTCATGAATATAAAAGGCAGTTAATGAATGTTTTGCATGTGCTTATGATTTATTTTGAGTTGCAAGAAAATTTTGATGAACGCTTAGTTCAGAGACAGGTTATTTTTGCGGGGAAGGCGGCTCCTGGATATAAGATGGCAAAACAAGTTATTGAGCTTATCTGTTGTGTTGCAAGAAAAATTAATAAAGATACGAGAGTGAATTCAAAACTTAGAGTTCTTTTTATAGAAAATTATAATGTGTCTAAGGCTGAAATTATTATGCCAGCTGCGGACTTATCGGAACAAATTTCTACAGCGGGAATGGAAGCTTCTGGGACGGGGAATATGAAGCTTACAATGAATGGAGCTTTAACTATAGGAACAGAGGATGGGGCTAATATAGAAATGCATGAAAGTGTAACAGATGCTTGGTGGCCGTTTTCTTTTGGATGTTCTGCAGAAGAGATTCAAAAAATGCAACAAAACCGTCAGTATAATCCTTGGGAAATATACTCTAACGAACCTAAGATTGCAAAAGTAATAGATGCTTTAAAAGACGGTTCTTTTATCGAGACAGAATCTGAACGTCAAGCAGTTAATTCAGTAGTGTCTACTCTTTTTGAGTCAGATTCTGAAGGCGGAGCTGACAGGTATTTTGTATTACGAGATTTACTCAATTACTATGAAACTCATAAGAAAGTAGAAAAGCTTTTTGCTCAACCTATGGTGTGGGCTAAGTATTGTGTCCATAACATGGCTGCAATGGGGTCTTTTTCTACAGACGAATCCATTCACAACTATGCGAAGTTTGTATGGGATTTGGCTCCTTGTCCTGTAAGTTCTAAATACTTAGAACAGATTCGCTCCGAGTACCAAGAACATGATAAATGTAGAATTTTATGAAGAAGTAGGAGTATTTAATTCCCACTCTGAGAGGAGTAGGTCGTAGCGTCCATCTTTTTTCATTTTGTCTAAGGCTTTGTTGAATTTTTTAATCAGTAAAGGCTTTTGATTTTTCTTTGTTATAAGACGCAGTCCCTCATCATTTAGAGGGGGGGATGCGATAGTAAATTGAGCTTTGAAAACGCCTCTTGTATAACCTCTTGCTGTTAGAAGGGGCAAGAGGGCTCCTACTACTTGACCTGATTGTAGTTTATTAATGACCTCTGCTATCGAAGAACAAGGAGAAATTGAAATATTTGGATAGCTTTCTAAGATTAAAACAGCTGGACTATTTTCTAATACAGCGACCTGTTTTCCTTGGATTTCTTGAAGGGAGTGATAGGCAGATTTAATGGGAAGGACGAGGACCGGTCCAATCGATAGATAAAGTTGAGAAAAATCGTATTTTTGCAAATTGAAGTTATAAGGATGTAAAGAAGAGAGAACTGCTTGGTAGCTATTAGAATCTAATCCAGAAAATAAAGAGTCCCAATTTGTGGATAGAATAGAAAAAGATATTTTTTCATCACGAGAGATTATTCTTAAAAGCTCAGTAGAAAATCCAAGGACGTTATTATCTTTTTCTTTGAAATCAGAAAACCCCCAAAGAGGATCTAGAGCAATTTCGTAGACATCGTTTCTGCTTTCTCCGCAGCCACTTAAAAATAATATAAAGGAAGAAAGAATGAGAAAAGGGAAGAAGAAAAATCGAGTAAACATGTATAAAGTCCTTAAGTAAGCTGTGCTAATTTTTATCTTAACAATTTACAGGCAAAAAATACAGTGTCTAAAATAGCTTTGATCGTAGTTAATTTCGGAGGCCCTAGGAATCTTGAAGAAGTTTCTGACTTTTTAGTAGCTCTTTTAACAGATCCAGATGTTATTCGAACTCCCTTCCCATCTTTTTTACAGCGAGCCTTTTTTAGCAGAATTGCAAAAAAAAGAGCCTTTAAAGTGGCAAAAGACTATGCAAAAATTGGAGGAAAATCCCCTATTTTCGAAGATACGGAATGGATGGCAGGGGCTCTTAGTGACGCATTGCAGATTCCAACGTTAACATTTCATCGGTATCTAAGGAGCACTCATAAGGATTTTCTAGAGGCTTTACATAAGATAGAGGCTGAAAAAATTCTTATTTTTCCTTTATTTCCTCAATTTAGTTACGTGACGACTGGGAGTATTGTGAGATATTTTTCTGAGCATGTTAAAAAAGAAATTGTGCAAAAAATGCGTTGGATTGCTTCTTATCCTGCTAATAAAAAATATGTAGAGGCTTTTTGTTTATTAATTCGAGATTTTTTAGAAGAAAAAGGATTGAAAGAAGTGACTCTTTTATTTTCAGCACACGGGCTTCCTTTGAAATATGTACAGCAAGGGGATCCGTATCAAACAGAATGTGAAGCTTCTTTTGAAGCTATTGCTAAAGAGTTTTCTGAACATGACTCTTTACTTGCCTACCAATCAAAATTTGGAAGGGGAGAGTGGCTAAAGCCCGCTACCTTGGATATTTGTACAAATCCTGATAAGTTTTTAGATCGTAAAAAACCGATTGTCTTTATCCCTCTTAGCTTTTCTTCGGATCACATTGAAACATTATTTGAAGTAGAAGAAGAGTATATAAAACCTTTGCAAGCTTTAGGCTTTAGTGCCTATAGATGTCCAGCCTTAGGGAGAAGGGAAAGTTGGGTAGAAGCTGCAAAAGAAATTATTCAAAATTCGAAGGTAGTAGAAAATCATACGCTTATTCGACGCTCTTGATTCTTCTGGGTTCCTCTTAAGAAGTGTTTATTTGTCACCAAAATGCTATTTTGTTGATTTGGTGACAGGTTTTTGGTGCTATGAAGCTTGTCACCAAATCTATGAGGAATTATGGAAGAGCGATTTTTAGGTCGTGAGAGGGAGCTAGGAATCCTTAAACGCCTACTCACAAAAAGAAGTGCAAGCCTTGTTGTTATCAAAGGACGACGTCGAATTGGTAAAAGTCGATTAATAGAAGAATTTGGAAAACCGCTTAAAACATATACATTTATTGGGTTGCCTCCTGAGAAGAAAGTAACAGCTCAAATGCAAAGAATGGAGTTTTCTCGACAGATGGAGCGGCAACTTCAAATTCCGGGTCTTCAGACGAAAGATTGGGGCGATCTTTTTTGGCACTTAAGTCATCATGTTCAAGAGGGAAGGATTCTTATCGTTTTAGATGAGATTAACTGGATGGGGTCTAAAGACCCTACCTTTTTAGGTAAATTAAAAACAGCTTGGGATCAATCTTTTAAGAAAAATTCCGAACTTATAATGATTCTTTGTGGATCTATGTCAAGTTGGATAGAAAAGAATATAATTAGTAGTACGGGATTTTTGGGAAGAACTTCTTTAAATCTTACTTTAGAAGAGCTTCCTCTTTCAATTTGTAATCTATTTTGGCATACAAGGGGAAGTCTAGTTTCTTCCTATGAGAAATATAAGATTCTATCAGTAACAGGAGGGGTTCCTAAGTATCTTGAAGAAATGCATCCTGAGTGGACGGCAGAGGAGAATATTAGAATGCTTTGTTTTGAAAAAGAGGCTTTCTTGTTTAAGGAGTTTACTCATATTTTTTCAGATCTTTTTTCTGCTCGAAGCACTACATATAAAAAAATCATAGAGAGGTTAGCTGAAGGATCTGCAGATCAACAGGGGATAGGAGAAGCTTTGCATATGAAAAAAGGGGGGACCATTGGAAGTTATTTGGAAGATCTTGTTATAACTGGATATGTAGCACATGAGCATACCTGGAATATAGGAAGTGGGGAACCGTCAAAGTTTAGTCGATACCGATTAAAAGACAATTATTTGCGATTTTATTTGAAAGTAATTGAACCTAATAGATTTAAAATCTTGCAGGATGAAGAGGTAAGGCCTTTGGGGTGGGATGATATTATGGGATTACAGTTTGAAAATCTCGTATTGAATAATAGATCCAGCATCAAAAAAAAACTCTCTCTTATAGGAGAAGATGTGGTTTTTGATAATCCTTTTTTTCAAAAACAGACAAAGATGCACTTGGGATGTCAAATCGACTATCTTATTCAAACTAAGTATAATTCTTTGCACGTATGTGAAATCAAGTTTTCCAAGGAAAAGATTGGAATGGATGTAGTCAAAGAAGTACAAGAGAAGATTTCCAAGCTTTCTTGTGGAAAGAAGTTCTCTATTTGGCCTGTGTTAATCCACGTGAATGGAGTAACAGAGGCTGTGCAAAATAGTGGTTTTTTTTCTCGCATTATTGACTTCGGGGAATTGCTTAACTAGGACCCTATAAGGAATTGAAAGACAAAAGCCTTTAATAGATAGTACATCAAAATGCTCATAATAGCGCTAGCTGGGATGGTGATCACCCAGGACAGTATGATCTCTTTTAGCATGCCTAGGTTTAAGGCGGGCATCCCTCTAGCGAGTCCAATTCCAAGTACGGCTCCGACAAGGCAGTGAGTTGTAGAAAGAGGAATTCCTAGCTTGGAAGCAACCAGTATGGTGGTGGCTGCGCCAAATTCTGCGCAAAATCCCCGAGTTGGTGTAAGTTCTGTGATTTTCTTCCCGATCGTTTCGATAACTCTCCATCCCCAAGTTGCAAGGCCTAGAACAATTCCAATGCCTCCGAAGGCTAGGAGCCAAGAGGGGATTACAGCAAGTTCTGAGATGGCTCCATTTTTAATTATATCAAGAACAGCTGCGACAGGTCCAATAGCATTTGATACGTCATTAGCTCCATGAGCAAAGGCTACAAAGCAGGCGCTGAAGATTTGTAAATAGACAAACATCTTTTCGACAGTTTTATATTCAGAAGCTTTTTCAAGAGGTTTTGTCTCTTTTTTCAGGCTTTGTGCTAATGAATGAATTTCAGAAGCTAAGTTGGATACCTTATCATGAACATTTTCAACTGAAGCAGACTGGACTCTTTGCAAGTGCTTTGCAGCTTTTTCAAGGCTGATAATATTCTGAGGTCTTGAAGGAGAAAAATGTGGGTATGTATCAGGAGCTTTTACCTTTTTTACTAGTTTATAGGAGATACAAGCAGGGATAAGTCCAATGAAAGCAGCAATAAGTATTAGCTGAAAGAAGGAAAGTGTGATATTGAAATTTTCTAATCCATTGAACATTAAACTAATAGAGAATACAAAGAAAACTGTAAAGGTAAGGTAAGGGTAGAGTTTCTTAGTTGCTTCTATTGGATTTAAGGCGTACAGGATTTTTTTCTGTAAAATGCTAAATATGAGATAGGAGATAAGACCACTTATTACAGGAGAAGCGATCCAGGTAAGGACGATAGGGAGAAATCTTCCCCATTGGACGGCTTCTGCCCCTCCAATGATTAATCCGAATCCTACAATCGAACCTACCATGGCATGGGTTGTGGATACAGGCCATCCGCAATAAGAAGCAATTTGCAGCCATATACCTGTTGCTAAAAGAGCTGCACACATTCCCAAAATAAACACTGTTGGATCAATTAAAAAGACATCTGTATGGAGAAGCCCTCTTTGCATGGTCTCAGAGACGCTGCCTCCAGCAAAATAAGCCCCGCTGAATTCTAAAATAGCTGCGAAAAAGACAGCTTTTTTTAAGGTTAAAGCTCCAGAGCCTACAGAAGTTCCCATGGCATTAGATACATCGTTGGCCCCGATGTTCCAAGCCATGTAGAAGCCTACGACCAATATAAGAATTTGAAAAAATGAGTCTAATTCCATGTGTAAGCTACTTAAGCTCCAAGATCATGCGAATTCTATTCGCAAGTCCTTCAGAGAGTTCTGCAATGGATCCTAACTGTCGGATCAGATGATCCCATAAATAAAAGGATGTTGTAGATAGAGAGTCTTGCAGTAAAAGCTTTTTTAATAATTTTCTTTGGATCTGGCTGACTTCATGTTCTAAGTAGGCTGTATGCTCTACCATGTTTTTTACTTTCTCAGCTCCGATCCCTCCAAAGGAAGATTCGAGAAGCTCGTCGAGCTCTTCTATGATTTTTTTAGCCTGCCAAAAAGTTTCTGCACTTTTCTGATAGAGTGCTTTTAGGTCGTCTTTAAGCTCTTCTTGTAGATCAAGTGTTTTGAAAGAAAGTAAAATTCCAAGCTCTTCAGCTTTGTCGGCAATTTGATCTTGAATAGAAAGAATATCTAAAAAATGTGATCGATCGATTGGGAGGAAGATGTTTTTAGGAAGATGATTGCGAATATCATTTTTAGTTAGATCAGCTTCATGTTCTAGCTCAGAAAGATCTCTTGCTAATTTTTCTATTCGTTCAAGATCTTTTTTTGGTAAGATATCAAAGATATCTGTTAATTTCTCTATACAATTTGCTACTCGTTTCATATGAGTCTGAAGGGGAGCAAAAGGGGATTTTCCAAAAAGTCTTGCAATGGTAAGCATAAAACACATTTCCTAAGAAGGTTATTAGAGAATAATATCTTTATGTGGCTCTTTTTGTAAATGACAATTTATTAGCCCGGTGAAAGCTAAATTATTTTTATGCTCTAGGAGAGAAGTGTTTAGTAAATAAATCAGCTCTTTCTTGGCAAAGTTCTCTATTTTTTATAGTTAAGCATTGATATTTGTAAGATAGCACTCTAGTTGTGCAAAATAGTTCATTTTTTCTTTGTGAGTTTTGATTTATCGTACAGGGGTCACGAAGGAGATGTTTTTTATATTCAGAGAATTGTGGGGGGGTTATGCAGGTGATGATTTTTTTGATATCTATAATGGATTTTTTTGTGGTTCCTATAGCGAGTTCTATTCTATCTAGGTGAGATAAGAAGTCGCTTGAAAAACATCGAGCGTATTGAGAGGATAATGGAGTGCGCATAGAAGATTGGTTTTTTTAATTTTAAGGTAGGGGTTTATCGCAAGGGGCGTACAGTTGCAAGGAGGTTTGAGCAGTTACTTGTAGATCGTTATCGAGTTCTACTGCGTTTTCTACGGCAATCACGTCTCCTCGCTTGAGATATTCAAAGGCCCTAGATTGTTTAGGATGTTCTTTAAGAGTGGTTCCTAAAGTTTTTTTTCCTTTAACTCCGCAAAGAAAGAATCGTTCTCCTTTAAAAGTGTCAACAGGGGGGCTGATGATTCTATAAAGAGTTTCTGGAAGAGGTTTAACATGACTGTGTAAAGATCCAAGGATTAAATAAGACATTTTTAAGGAACTTAGGTTAATCTTTGCAGCTCTTTGTATTTCTTTGATCATAAAAGGCTTATTCTCGAGGGGCCTTTGTGCAAAGCAAGGAGAGGATCCATGCTTTAGAGCAGGGCAGTTTCCCTTCCAAAGACAGGGCGCTACAATAGGAATAGGGGAGGCTGCTATGGCATCTCTTAAGGCAAGGAACCTTCGATTGACTTCTGTTGCAGAGGATTCCACAATAAGGAGATGTCCTTGAAAAGAGAGTAGGCGTAAAAGTTTTTGTATGTAGGTAAATTGTGCTTCAGTAGAATCAAAAAAAGTAAATAGCGAGTAGGGAAGAATAATGAGATCCCACTTCCCTTCAATAGGAAGAGACTTTAATTGTTTGCAGTCTGCAGTGCGCACGGAAATAGGATGTCCAAGGTGTCCAGAAAGATCTGCTCCGTAAGCAAGAGCGAGTTCATTAGTATCAATAGCGAAGGCTTCTGTCGCTCCATGTTGCAAAGCAGCTAGGGAAAAGGCAGCTCCTTTGGCTCCAAGTTCTAATACTCGAGTAGGGACTTTCGGAAGTTCTTTGATTAAGCTAAGGCCTTCTGCATAATGTAGAGGCCATTCATATAGCAAGTAGGCTCCAAGAGATTCTATAGATGAGAGGTCTTGAGAGTCTTTATAGGCTAGAAAATCACGGATAAGAGTCTGAAATTCTCTTGTTTGCAAGCGATCTTCTGGGCCTAGAGGAAGCCTCATTAGCTTGCGCCAGCGTGCAATAAGATGAGGGAAAATAATATCCCACTCAGGTTGGAGATTAGCAGATTTTCTTTTCATGAAAAAATCGCCTGCTTTTCAGCTTCTGTCATTTCTCTATAACTTCCTTCAGGAATATCTCCTAAAAGGAGTCCTCCGATACGAATTCGTTTGAGTTCGAGCACTTCAAGCCCTGTTTGTTGTACAAGAAGACGAACTTCTCTTTTTTTTCCTTCTTTTACAACAATTTTTAAGGTCCCTTTTCTGACTTTGGTTACTTTGACAGGTTTAACCCAGTCTCCGTCGATGTCAATCCCATCAGAAATTTGCACGAGTTGGTTGTGGAAGGGTTCATTTTGCGTTTTGACAAGGTATTCTTTTGTGATGTTAGAAGAAGGGTGTATAACTTTATTTGCAAAATGACCATCATTGGTTACGATAAGAAGGCCTGTAGTTTCTCTATCTAGACGTCCAACTGTAAAAAGTCTTTCTGAAACAGCTCCAAATAGGTCTCGGACAATTCTTTTTGTTCCTACACGGGCGTTTGAACAGATGTAACCTTTTGGTTTATTTAAAAGAAAATAAAGTTTCGGTTCTTCTACCGAAATTTTCCTTTTTTCCACACAGATAGAGTCTTCTTTTAAAGATACTAGAGTTTGGGGTAAAAGAGTTATAGCTCCATTTACCGTCACTAGCCCTTCAAAAATGAGCTCTTCACATTGTCTTCTAGAGGCGACGCCAGCCGCGGCTAGTACTTTACTGAGTCTTTGCTTTGTTTCCATGCGAAATAGGATACCCTGATCTTGAGTAAATTACAATGATTGCTTTATTTTTTTTATAAATCTTTCATTCTTAGTTTCAAGTAACGAACTAATTTCGCTGAATTTAAGGAAGCCCGTATTGGATTGCTCTTTCAAAAATGAATAGTTTATTTTTTAATCTGGTGACTTGGGGGATTTATGAGAGAAAGAAGAATCTTTTGGTCATTTTTTTATATTCCGAGTATAGTTTAGGTAAAAGATAACGGGAAGAGATTAAATGGCAAAACTTATACTACTTCGTCATGGACAGTCGGCTTGGAATAAAGAAAATGTATTTACAGGGTGGATTGATATTCCTCTATCTAAAGTGGGGATTATAGAATCTATTGAGGCTGGCAAGAGAATAAAAGATATTTCTATCGATGTGATTTATACATCTTTTTTAGTTCGATCTCAGACAACGGTTTTTCTGGCTATGGCAGAAAATGTTTCTAAAAGAGTTCCTTGTGTTCAACATGGTATTGAAGAGCCCTTTGCGGAATGGTATCAACGGGGAAGTGAGGGGAAGAATTTGATCCCGCTTTTTATATCTGCCTCTCTTAATGAACGGATGTATGGAGATTTACAGGGCAAGAATAAAGAAGAAATGAAGCAAGAATATGGAGAGGATCAGGTTCATCTTTGGAGGAGGAGCTTTCATATAGATCCCCCCGGAGGAGAGAGCCTAGCCAAAACGGCCGCGAGATCGATCCCTTTTTTTACGCAAGTTATTGTACCAAAGTTAAAAGAGGGAAAAAATGTGCTTGTCTGCGCTCATGGGAACTCTTTAAGGGCCATTGCAATGTATATAGAAAAATTATCAGAAGATGAAGTGTTGCATCTTGAGATTGCGACAGGAGAAGTGAAAGCGTATGAATATAAAGAAGGAGCATTTTTTTCTGTATGAGTGAGCCTGTATATTTAGATCATCATAATGCCACCCCTCCCTTGGCAGAGGTAGTAGAGACTTTTAGTCGTATGGCTAAAGAATATTGGGGAACTATCAGTTCTTTTCATTTTATCGGGCAGCAACCTATGTACCCTTTGCAAAAGTCTGTAAATAGTTTATTTGATAAGCTAGGGGCCCAAGCAAAGGATGAACTTTTTTTACTGCGAGGAGAAGAAGCTATCTGGAGCCTATTTTTCCATACTTATTTACAGGTTTCTCGAGAAAGTGGAAAAACTTTGTTTTTGACAGCTGAAGGGCAAGAGATGTCAGAGATAAGGCTTTGCTCTCAAATGGAAGAATTGGGATGTAGTCATAAGCTTATTCCCCTGAATGCTAAAGGACAAGTAACTAGACAAGCGCTGGAAGCTGCCATTACATCAAGAACAGCTCTATTTTCTATTTCTTGGGCCAATGGGCTCACGGGAGTGATCCATCCAATAGAAGACTTAGCTGCAGTATGCAAAGAAAAAAATATTTTATTCCATGTGGATGCTAGTTATATTTTAGGTAAAAGATTCTTTAGATTTCAAGATCTAGGAGCCCATTTTTTAACAGTGGATGGAGCGGCTATTCAATCATTGCAGGATACGGGTTTGTTATTCATAAAAGAAGGAACTTCTGTACGGTTAGAAAGAGTTCCCCCATCCATAGCATTTGCTTCTACGTTGGCTGTTGCTGTTGAAGAAAGACAAAGCAAATTTGAACATTATTGCATGGAAATAGCTAGATTAAGAGATTTTTTAGAAGAAGGTATATTAGAGGGTTGTTCTGAAGCGATTATTTTATTTAAAGAGGCAGATCGTTTGCCAAATGTTACGGTTATATCTTTTCCAGGAGTTTATGCAGAATCGTTATTATTTCTTTTGAATAGCAAGGGAATATATGCCTCTTTTGGAGGTGGAAAATTTCAACTATTAGAGACTGTTCTTCTTTCTGCAGGGATAGAAAGAAAATTTGCAAGGTGCGCTTTAAGTTTCTCTCTTTCTTGGAATACAACAGAAGAGGAAATAGAGCAGGCGATAGAGCGGATTATTGCTTGTGCTACGCAAATAAAACGTTGTTCTAAGGAGATAGATTTATGCAAAAGTATTTAAAGAAGATAACCTCTCCTTGGGTGAGCTTTAGTCGTAAGTTAGCAGAGAAAATAGAAAAGCCTCGTTTTATTGGGAGTTTTTCTTCAGAGGAAGCTTTAAGTAAAAATATGAGGCTTGTGATAGGTACTGCAGGGGAATTAAAGACAGGGTTTCAAGTAAAAATTTACTGGCTTATTGATGAATGGGATGGGGTGATTGCAGATGTGAAGTTCCAAGCTTTTGGTTCTGCAGCTCTTTTAGGAGCTGCAGAGGCGGCATCAGAGCTTCTTATTCGAAAAAATTATGATCAAGCGCAAAAAATGCATGCTGATTTTATTGATAGACATCTTAGAGATAAAAAAGATAAAGAAGCTTTTCCGGAAGAAGAATATCGCAGTTTGAATCTTATTGTGGATGCAATTGAAGTAGCTGCTAAGCAGTGTATAGATATCGTTCTTCCAGAGGAATATGTGCCAACTCCTATTCAAGCAACAATAGAAGGGAAACCCTATCCCGGATGGGATACCTTATCTCTTAAGCAGCAGCTAGCTGTGATAGAGGAGGTAATTGCTGTCGATGTAAGGCCTTATATCGAGTTAGATGCAGGAGGAATTGAGATTGTTAGTTTAACAGATGGAAGGGAACTTCTTATTGCTTATAAAGGAGCGTGTACAACTTGCCATTCCTCTACAGGATCTACTTTGCAAGCTATACAACAAATCCTTTCTGCTAAGATACACCCAGACATTCGAGTGATTCCAGATAGCAGCTTTTTAGGGCCGTCAGCTCATTAAATTTTGCAAGGTAGTTGATTTAAGTCTCAATTTTTCCAGAAGAAATTTTAATTTGTTCTCCAGAAGGAATGACAAGAAGAAGAGATCCTTCTGGGGAAACTCCCTTACAGATTCCCTTGCGAGAGGTGATGCCATCTTTTATTTGGATGGGTTGTTCTTTGAAGGCGAGACGATTATTGTAGTAGGGCGAAAAAGTAGAAAACCCTTTTATAGAAAGAGTGTCGAGATCTTCCAAAAATGTTGTTATGATTTTTTGAAGGATTTCTGCAATATCCCATGTTTTTTGACTGACCTCTAGAAGAGAGGTAGCAGGTTGATCAATTTTTTTTATCAATTCTATAGGCATGTTGACATTGAGTCCTAGTCCTAAAGCAATTCCTGTTTCTTCTGCAGAAGAGGTTGCTTCACATAGGATTCCTGCGAACTTTTTTCCGTTCATCAAAAGATCGTTGGGCCATTTGATTTCAGGAGTAAATCCCATTTTTTCTAAACATTTACAGCAAGAAATGGACAAAAGTTGTCCTATGTTGTGTAAAAATAGATAAGACTTTGGGAGGGTAAAGTAGAGGGTTGCATAGATGTTAAGCCCTTTAGGAGAAATCCATTTTTTAGAAAAAGTTCCTCGTCCTGCTGTTTGCTCTTCCGCTGTAATACAAGTCAGCTTTTGAAGATCAAGAATGGAGGCATTTTCTTTAGCCCACACGTTCGTAGAGGGGATGGAAGCAAAATGTATATAATTGACAGATTTATGTTTAATCATACGTTAAAAGTTAGTAGAATAGCATATAGTCAAGTATAATCTAAAAATCTAAAGAAGCAATCTTTTTCAGCCTATGTGGAATTTTCAACACTTATCCCGAATAGACTTTCGAACAATTCCCTTATTAGTGGGATTGATGATAATGAGCCTTTTAGTGATCTCAGCCACAACTTGTGAGACGTGGGATAAGGCTGATGAAAGTTTTTTCACTCCTTTTGTTATCAATCAAATTAAGTGGTATGGGATTGGCTCTTGTGTCTATGTATTTTTTTCTGCCTTTGACTACAGGCAACTGCGGAAGTGGAGTTTTTTTTTATATGTAGTGACTGTTGTTATGTTGTTTGGTCTCTTTTTTGCAGATCCTATTCAAAATGTGCAAAGATGGTATCGTATTCCTGGATTAGGTTTTACTTTTCAACCTTCTGAATATGCTAAACTATTCGTTGTAATTACTTTGAGTTGGTTTTTGGAAAGAAAAACACAAGTCATACAAAGCAATAGAACAGCTTGGCAAGCAATAATTATTGTGGCTATTCCCTTTTTTTTAATTCTTAAACAACCAGATTTGGGAACAGCTCTCGTACTATTCCCCATTGCTCTTGTCATGTTTTATTTTGGAGGCATTAAGAAGCGATTTGTGGTCATTATGTCACTTATGGCCGCTGTAGGTATTTTTTTTATTTCCTTAATATTTTTAGGCATCGTATCGCATGAAGAAATAAAACCTTATGTAACGAAGGTGATTAAAGAATATCAGTATGAGCGATTGAATCCGAATACCTATCATCAAAAAGCTTCTCAAACAGCCCTTGCTCTAGGTGGGGGAATGGGAAGTGGATGGAGAAATAGTGACTTCGCAGGAAGGCAGTGGCTTCCTGCAGCTCATACAGATTCTGTTTTTGCTGCCTTTGGCGAAGAGTTTGGACTCTTGGGTATTTTTTTCATGTTAGTATTGTTTTTCGGATTAATTTATTATAGTTTTCAGGTGGCTGCTGTAGCAAATGATCGATTTGGGCGTCTTCTGTCAGCAGGGATTACAGTCTATCTTGTTATGCATATGATTGTGAATATGGGGATGATGTGTGGTTTTTTACCCATCACAGGTGTTCCTTTAGTCTTGATAACTTATGGAGGGTCGTCTATCCTATCTACGATGACTGCATTAGGAATCGTTCAAAGTATTTATAGCAGAAGGTTTATGTTTTGATGAATCATCTTTTTATTTTTTCGGAAGGTACCTGGTTAGGAGAGGGAAAGATCTATCTCAATATGCTGGAAGAAGAGCTTGTTTTTTTTACAAGGTGGAAAGTAGAAAAAAAGAGCTTAGAAAACTGCATTGAGTGTACCCAAGAAATTCAGGTAAAAGGGCTCTCTGATATCATGACAAATCATTTTATTTTATCTGACTTTTCAAGCACATCTTTTTCTATTGGTATGGAAAATCATGCTGTTGGCAAAGTAAATGGAACGGGTGTAATAAGTCCTGATAGGTTAGGATGGGAATTTCGTGTTAAAGAAATTGGCTTTGAAGGATTTGAATTCTATGAAAAAAAATCGGATGAAGTCTATAGTGTGCACGGAGAGTTTTCCACTAGCGATGACCTCAGAACAACGATCCATGGGAAAATTTGGCGTCAAGTAGATCTAAAGACAGGAGAAAATGTATGAGGACAACTAAAGTTTTATTAGCAGCTTGTCTTATATTGAGTGGTTGTTTTTCAAAATCAGCCATGATGTCACAACAGACATTTAGTGATGTCCAGATAGGAACTCCTATTGAAACCATTGTTCACGAAAATGGCGAGCCTTATTCCGTTGAAAACAAAAATGGAATGGAAGAATACCGTTATGTAGAAAGAGTCACAAATGGAAATCGTTTAGTCTATGAAAACCATTTTGTTCTATTTGTTAAAGGTGGGGTCATTGTTGCCAAAACAGTAACACAAGAAAAACTCCCAGCTTTTGATCTCATGTATCAAGATGATCCTAATCATTCTCAGTATCCGTAACTGCAGAAACATAATTCCTAGGTTATAGAGTGATTCTCTCACTCTATAACCATAATGTACAAATCTAAGCAGTAAAACATTTTTTATTAAATTGGTCAGGATATGGTTTTCACTGATCTATCTAAATTCAGGCCTTATTCACCCTCTTCCGAGGAATCTTCAGTCAATTCTGTATCAGGACCATCTGTTCCCTTTATAGAAGAGAGTGCGCAAGTGTCGGAATTTCGAGTGACCCATAAGGTGAAAATGGCCTAAATTCACATCAAAATATCTAAAAAATAGAATTTCTACTAATGTCGTTAAAGGACACTTGCACATATTGAAGATATTAATTAATTTGACGGCATATCAAGAAGTAGTGTTAGTTTAATTGTTTAGAGGATCTCATGTTTAATTTTGATAGAGAGTCTACCTGTTTAAAGTCAGATTTTGGAGGATATGGTTTTGGTCCTGGCTTTTCAAGTCTTTGGAAAGCAATACCTTGTTTGCTAGCTTCAGGATTCACTTATTCTTGTAGGCACTGGAGTCAAATGCTAGGAGAAAAAGACATTTCTGTTGGCTTGCGTATAGCTCATTTTGTGATTGGTCTATCAGAGGTTCTTCCTATCATTGGAGGCGCTTTTGCTTTGGCAGATTGGTATTTTCATAAAGACATAACTGGAGATTCAGGGGATCAGACGCAAAGAGTCTCTGGTGTGGCAAGTGGAGTTCTTACTCATTCAATCTCAGGGGATAATGCAGGTGCTGGGGTGAGACGAGAAGAGGGGACATCTCGTGATTCCGGTTACTCGCAACCTTTATCTGGCAAGCAAGTTTTAGATGATGTTCTTACTCAAATTGGGATGAAAAAGACCTTTACAAAGCAAACTACTGAAGAATTTAAAGAGACACTCTATACTGTTCTAGATGCAAATGCACAACTGTCCTGTGAAATTTCACAAAAAGACATTTTAAATTTTATAGAAGAATATGAAGAAGGGAAAGGTATTAAATTGAGTACACATGAGGCCTTTTGCCAGATAGCAAGAAAATTCCCATCTCAAGCTTCATTAGAAAGGCCATCTGCTAGTGC
>CANNLR010000004.1 GCA_947505635.1 Chlamydiota bacterium | reverse complement strand
TACATACAGATCAACTGACATCCAGTAATTTTCAGCTTCATGGCTCCAAGCTTCTTTATCATTATTTGGATCACAAAAACGGAGATAATACCAACAAGATCCTGCCCATTGCGGCATGGTATTCGTTTCTCGTTTTGCTAACTTCCCTGATTTGGCATCAAAAATATTCACCCATTCATCCACTCGAGAAAGAGGACTTTCTCCCGTTAACGCTGGTTTATAATCAGTCATTTGAGGGGGCATTAGAGGAAGCTCATCTAAATCCAGAACACGCTTTGTTCCATCTTCCAAATGCAACACAGGAAACGGCTCTCCCCAATAACGTTGCCTTGAAAAAAGCCAGTCTCGCAATTTATAATTAACAGTCTTTATTCCGCATTTTTTCTTCTCTAAATAGGCTATTATTACTTTTTTTGCTTCGTTCACTGAAAGCCCATTTAAAGAAACCCCTTCACTCGCACTTTGCATTAATGTGCCTTCATGAGTCCAACACATGTTTCCTTCTTTAACCAAGGAAACTATCTGATCAGAACTCATCCCCTCTACAGCAGGTTCCACCTTTCCATCATAAAAAGGATCTACAACAGGAATAACAGGAAGAGTAAATGTTTCAGCAAAAGCAAAGTCTCTCTCATCATGAGCCGGAACTGCCATAACAGCTCCCGTCCCATACTGAGCGAGCACGTAATCTGAAATCCAAACAGGAATCGGAAGTCCTGTTATAGGATGTGTTGCATAAGCACCTGTCCAAACCCCTGTCTTATCTTTATTTAAATCCGTTCTTTCTAAGTCCGACCTTGAACTAATCTGCGTACAATAAAGATCGACATCTGCTTTTTTATCCTTAGTTACAATATCAGCAACTAATGGATGCTCTGGAGCTAAAACAAGGTAGGTCACACCGAACAAGGTATGAGGACATGTTGTAAAGACAGAAATTTCCTTCCCTGTTTTTTGTTCGATAAAAAAGATCTTAGCCCCTTCGCTTTTTCCTATCCAATGAGTTTGCAACTTTTTCAAACTCTCTGGCCAATCGAGCAAGTCTAAATCTTCTAACAGGCGATCTGCGTAAGCTGTAATTTTTAGTACCCACTGCCTTAGAGGTCTCCTTTCAATAGGATACCCCCCTTCCTTAGCTTTACCATCATCTACTTCTTCGTTAGCAAGAACCGTTCCTAGGGCTGGACAAAAATTGACCATCATCTCCGATTCGTAAGCAAGGCCTTTTTCATACAATTTCGTGAAGATCCACTGGGTCCATTTATAGTATTTGGAATCACTTGTTGTTACTTCTTTAGACCAATCATAACTAAAACCTAAGGACTTCAACTGTCTTCTATAAGTGTTAATATTTTTTTCAGTTGTCTCTGCTGGATGGGTCCCTGTACGAATTGCATACTGCTCAGCAGGAAGGCCGAAACTATCCCATCCCATCGGATGTAAAACATTAAATCCTTTTTGTCTTTTGTAGCGAGATAGGATATCTGTTGCCGTATATCCCGTCACATGGCCTACGTGCAGTCCAGCTCCAGAAGGGTATGGAAACATGTCTAAAATGTAATACTTAGGTTTTGAACGATCTACCTCAGATCGAAAGACTCCCCTATCTTGCCAGTTTTTCTGCCACTTCTCTTCTATTTTCTGATGATCATATCTTTGCTTTTCCATAGGCCCCCAAAAACACTTCTAAATAAAAAATTATATCTTTAAATCAGATACTCTACCAAAAAAAGCCATAGCAATCCATAAAATAAAAAAATTTAAATCAATTTAAATCACTCAAAAAACATTTAAGCAAATGATTGTCATAAAATGATGAAATACAGTATGATGTTAAGAATAGCTTAAATACTTCAATCTTTAAAAAAGAAGATCATCATGTCTAGTTGTTTATTAGAAGCCTCTTCTATTCGAAAGAATAAAATTAGTCTCACAGACTACAACTATCAAAAAGATATTCAAAATCGCCTTTTACTAGCCAAACTCACTCTTGATGACCTTAAAGTATTAGAGGAAATTTTATACAGTTCCTTAAATATTCCTCTTTCTGACTTAGCAAATGATTTAAGCATGGATGTCCCCTCCCTTTCCCTTATTTTAGAAAGACTAGCCCCCACAGGACTTTTTTCTTTAGAAAAACACACTCTTCATGTTGATAAAGAAATGAGAAAATACTTCGAATTTCAACTAGAGAAACTCGAAGATGATTTTCGTCCTGATATGGAATTCTTGCAAAATTTACTAAAAAAAATCCCCATCCACATTCTCCCTGTCTGGTACTCCATTCCGAGAACTTCCAATAACATCTTCGAATCGTTAATTGAAAAGCACCTACTCACCCCTCAAATTTTTCAACGTTATATAGCAGAAGTTAATTTCGGAGAGCCGATCCTAAAGCAAATTATCGATGATGTCTACCATGCAAAAAATCTTGAAGTTTCCGCTCAAGATCTTATGGATAAATACTCCATCACAAGAGAGTTATTCGAAGAATATATGCTTCACCTAGAATTTAGCTTTATCTGTTGTCTTAGCTATCGAAAAAAAGGGAATGCATTAGAAGAAATGGTAACGCCCTTTCATGAATGGAGAGAATATATCCTCTTTTTGCAAACCTCCGAAGCTACATCTATACAAGACGACACCAAGATCATCCCTACAAGACCTCTTGAGTTTTCCTTTGTGCAAGACCTCTCTGTTATACTAAAAGCAGCGCAAAATCAACCTCTTGCTGTCGACGCCTTACCTTCTCTTCTACCTCATTTTTCTGGTCTTAGTCAAAATCCCGCAATCTACAAACCTTACATCGACCACCTACTCACTAAACTAACCCTGGTGCGCTTTATTGACCTTTCTTCTGGTAAGATCGTAATAACCTCTTTTGCTAAAGAGTGGCTCGCCCTACCACTAGACAGACAATCCCTATATTTTTATCGTCATCCTCTAAATAAGATTTTATCAAAAAAATTCTCAAACACAGTCTATACAGAAAAATCTATAAGAGAAGCAGAAAGAAGCATCACAAGAGTATTAAGCAAAGGTTGGGTCCTTTTTGAAGATTTCCTAAAAGGATGTCATTCTGCTCTAAAAGAAGAAAGTATTGTCTCCCTAAAACGAATAGGTAAAAACTGGAAGTATGCCCTCCCTATTTATACTAGTGAAGAACAAGAATTTCTCTATGCTACCATTTTTGAGTGGCTCTCTGAAGCCGCTCTTGTTCAAACAGGTTCCTTTGACGGAAAACCCTGCTTTCGTGTAACTTCTTTGGGATGTACCCTTTTTGGAAGATAAGTGAGTTATCAATGGCAAAAAAATTCGAATCCGATCTTGTATCTAACCGTAAAGCTTCTTTTAACTATGAAATCTTAGACACGATAGAAGCTGGAATTATTTTATATGGAACAGAAGTAAAGTCCTTAAAAAATCATGGGGGTCATCTTCAAGATGCCTACATTATTGTATCAGGATCTAGCGTAGTTTTAAAAAATGCTTCTATTTCTCCTTACGTATTTGGTAATGTTCACAATCACACAGATAAGCGGGATAAATATTTATTACTTCACAAAAATGAAATCCTAAAATTAAAAGAAGCGGCCGACCGAAAAGGACTCACTCTCATTCCCTTAGCCCTTTATCTTAAAAATGGAATCATCAAAGTAAAAATAGGGGTAGCTAAAGGGAAAAAGTCTTACGACAAGAGAGAAGCCATAAAAACAAGAGAACATAATAAATCAATAGATCGAGCTCTTAAAAATCGCGAAGAATAATATTTGACGATCTCTCCTTTTTTCTATATGATACTACTTTTATCTATACTTCTTACAAGGAGCCCTTTTTATTATGAGAGTCATTTTTTCTAAGATCGATATCTTATCCGCACTCAACAAAATACAAAGCATCGTTCCTCTAAAACCTCAGATGCCCATTCTGTCTAATATTTTACTTTTAGCTGTTAATAATGAACTTATCTTAACAGCTACAGATCTTGCTCTTAGCATGAAGATAAATGTACCTGCAAAAATACTAGAAGAAGGGGCTATTGTATTATCTGCAAAGCGCTTATTCCTTTTAGTAAGAGAGCTCACTTCCCCTGACATAGAACTTTCAACAACTCCCTTCCATGTTGCCATCATCTATTCTGGGTCTTCTCAATTTAAAATTCCCGGCATGAACCCAGCTGAATTCCCAGAAATCCCCAACCTATCAGAGGGATTGCAAATTCAATTTCCAACAGCCCTTTTTAAAGAGATGCTCTCTAAGACATCTTTTTCTGCAGGAAAAGATGAAACTCGCCCTATTTTCAGTAGCATCCACCTACAAAGAAACTCCCTTGGAACAACCTTCACAGGTGCAGATGGAAAAAGGGTCGCAAGATCTTCAACAGAACTATCTTTTTCGGATGACTGGCAAGGATCTTTTATCCTACCCATCAAAACTGTCGACGAAATGATTCGACTTCTAGATACACAAGAAGAAACTCTTACCCTGCACTTTTTAGAGCAAAAAATCTCCATGCAAGCAGGCCCCGTTATCCTTGTATCGCAACTACTTTCCGGACAATACCCAGATATATCCCGTATTATCCCCGAAAAACAAGCCTCTTCTATTAACTTACATAGAGAAGAGCTTATTACCCTTCTAAGGCAAATCTCTCTTTTCACATCACCCGAAAAGCCCTCTGTTCGATTTACCTTCTCCCCAGGCGAGCTCCATCTTTCTATTACAGGCAGCGATGCTGGAGAAGGCCATGTCAACATGCCGATCAACTATCAAGGAGATCGGATGGATGTCGCTTTCAATCCTGCTTTTTTCTTAGATATTCTTCGCCATAGTAAGGATGAAACGGTACAGCTAAACATCAAAGATGCTTATAACCCTGGGCTTGTCACCGATTCTTCTTCTTCTTTTTTTGTCTTAATGCCTATGCGTCTAGATCATTAAAGACATGCTCCTAAGCAAGCTGACTTTATCTTCTTTTCGTAGTTATAAATCAGCTGAGGCCCTATTTGATCAAGGAATAAACTACATCGAAGGGGCCAACGGAAGTGGGAAAAGCAATCTTTTAGAAGCCATCTATTTAATTGGAACAGGCAAATCTTTCCGAACAAGTAGATTGCAAGAACTCATCCACCAAACTCAAGACAAATTCAGCTTAGAAGTTGTATTCTACAAAGAAGGAATTGATCACAAATTAACCCTTTTTTTTTCAAAAGAAGGTCGTAGAATTCTTTATAATGAAACTCCCTACTCAAGTTTCATCCCTCTACTAGGACTCATTCCCTCTATCTTCTCCTCCCCTGAAGACATTACGATCATTACGGGGGGGCCTGCAGAAAGAAGACGCTTTCTAGACTTACATATTGCACAATCAGACCCAAACTACATATACCACCTAGGACGCTACCAAAGAGCCCTTAAGCAAAGAAATTCTCTTTTAAAGACACACACAACAGGATTTGCTCCCTGGGAAGAATTAATGGCTGTTGCCGCTTGTTATATTACAGAAAAAAGAATCCAGACTCTTTTGGACTTAGAAAAAGCCAGTCAAAAGTTCCTTCTTCATCTTTCTGAGCAAAAAGAACCCTTACAAATAAAATATAGCAGCTCCCTACACGGATCTCAAAAAGAACCAACGCTCACCCCTGATTTTTATATTAAAAGCTGGGCTGACATGCGAGCTAAAGAACTTTTCTATAAAACAACTCTCATAGGTCCTCACCGCGACGACATCTTATTTTCTATCCGGGGACAAGAAATCAAAAGCTATTGCAGCGAAGGACAAAAAAGGTGTTGTCTTTCTGCCTTACGCCTCGCTGAATGGGAAACATTAAAAAGTAGACTCGGCATCGCTCCCCTATTTGGGGTCGATGACTTTGGTGTTCACCTAGATGCAAGACGAACCTTTCTTTTAGACCAGCTCTTACAAGAGATGGGACAAGTCTTCTTAACAGCACCCTCTTTTCCCAATAAAAATGGAAGGCATTTTATTCAGACTACAGAAGGATCTTTAACCAACAACAAGCTAGAAGTCAAAGCCAACTAAAGCTCCTGATAAGTACTTGGTTTCAAACTCTTTTGGTCCAGAACAAATAGCTTCCAAGTTAATCGATCTATTCGGATTGCGTGTTAAAGTGAAGCCCTTATACGCAGCTAAAGCATCTTCTAAAATCTCTAAGACAGCAGCACTCCCTCTAACATAGGGCATGGCATGAGAAAATTCATATACAAACAAAGACAGGTTCTTTTGTAATGCATTAATATCTTCCTTATCTCCTAAAACAATACGCTCAAAGATCTTGGAAAGATCTTGCAACATAGGTTCTATGAGAAAAATATCTTGATGCAAGAGCGTGACAACAGAATACTGCGCCATCCGATCTATAGCTTTAGGCTCGTTTGCATTGAACCAAGTTACATATTTCGTCAAGGCATACATTTTACCCTCTACTTCAGATCTTTGCGTTGTTACAACCCAGTGTGTCTTTTTTTCTGAAGGAGCTATCTCTTCAAGGTTTAATAATGTCCTAGCCAGGATATATCTTTTATAATCTTCTATATTCGTTTCTTTCAATTTCTGCAGAAGTTCTTTTTTTTCTAAAAAAAGATTAAAAGACTGCTCTGAAAAAGAACTTTGCGGCTCAATTTCACAGTGTCGACAAAGAGTTTCATAAAATTCAGGTGTTAAATACTCTCTAGCAAGTTCTTCAAAATTGCCTCCCTTAATCGTACTAGTTTCTAAGTAAGCTTTTCGATCAAGACAAGATTCCTGAGGAAAGCACATTTTTTCCACACCTTTAGCCTTCATCTCTTTTAAATGTCCTTGAACTAGTGGCATTAATAGACATTGGTCATACTCATCATAACAATCTATAAGGGGCGTTGTCTCTAGGTAGCAGCCCACATCCTCACTGTCTCGAGAAAGTCCAAATAACTCCTTGTATTCGGAGTCATGATCCATGGCTATTTCATAACGGACTTTCCCTAGCTCACCGACAAGACCGCGGAAAACAAGCTTTAAATCCGTATGGTCTACTACAGCACGTTGAATAGTTTCTATTGTTTGTTCAACAGCTCTTTGAAACCTTTCAACATAGTCCTCTTGCTTATTGCCATATTTGCCCGGTTCTTTTGAAACAACATATGTGGAGGGCGAAGATAAAGAGCCAGCCCCCTGCCTTACTAGTTCCACCACTTTATTTCCCAAACTATCCACTTGAGATTGAACGGCAGGACGCCATACGGCCCCTTCTACAACAGCTACTATTTTTTCAATCTCTATCTTATCAAGCTCTGCGCTTGCCAAGATAGTGTATTTACTTGTTTTAACATCATAGGCAATGGATGTCCCTAAAGCTGCCCCCAATTTATTAACAACTTCTTGACCTGCGGGCCCATAATTTCCTCTTCCTGATGAATCTTTACCTACAGGTATACTCATATAAAAAAACTCCCTTAATCATAATATTCACCATCACACATTTAAATATTTTTATTAAGTATTTTTATTTAATTCTAAAGTAAGTCTATCTAAGGCTCCTTGCTGAGCGGTATTGCCCTGCACTTTTACACCCAAAAATCGAAGCAGAAGGTCTTTACGTCGAGGATTATCTTTTACTTTAGCTAAGGTTTCTTCTTTATGCAAAAGTAGATATCCCGCATTGCCATTGATAAGGTTGACATCAAAAAGAGCTTTTTGAAGTTTTTGTATATTTTTAGGGAGAGCTTTTGTCTTTGGCATTACATGCATTTCACCATTAGGTAAATAAAGCCAAGTGTTTTTCAATCCATTTCTTATCTTATCTTTAAAGAAAAAGGCCTCCTCTTCAGAAAGTAATAAGACTTTACACTCTCCGGCTTCCTCTCTTATAAGAATTTGTTCTGCAGGTTTTTGACGTTTGGAAAAAATAGGAAGTAGCCATGTCTTTGTATAGGCGAAATTCTCCGTAAGTAAAAGCTCTGAATCTACAAATAGTTCATGATAATCTTTTTGATACCGAATATCTTGTAGTAGATCATACATTGTCATTATTTTAGGTTTGCCACTTATTCTTTCTCCTACAGCAATCTCACTATCTGCTCTATTCCAAGGGATTTCTTCGAAAGGATATCCGGTAAAACCCTGGTTGTAACTTTGATATTCTGTTTGAAGCTCCAAGGATACTTGCACGGTTACTTCTTGTTTTATCTCTTGCTTGATACTAACTTCCATTTGCATCCCTTGCGCTGTAGCTTCTGATGTAGAAACAAGCTCAGGGAACCGATCTATATTCTCTACAAGCTCTAATCGCAAAGAATCGAATTTTTCTCTAGCTTGCTGATCCATGAGATCTGGAAATTGTTTTTCAAGCTCTTTCCTGCGAAGATCAAATAGTTTTAACGGATCTTCTAAACGACTCACCCCTCCAAAAAAAGCCTTCGGGCTTAAATCTTGCTTTGTCAGTAAAACATCTTGTACTCTTTTCATAAGGTTATGAGATGGATTTGCTAAAAGAAGATCCTTTGCTCTTTGCCTTAAGATGTTATCCATCTTTTGTCTGAAAATGGTAGAAGCTTCATCTGCGCTTTTTATTTCTTGTGCTATTTCCATTTGTGTCAGAACATTTCGTCCCGTTAAATTTGCTGGATAATTTTTACGTTCTTTTTCTAATATGACGAGATCTATATCTTGACACCCTAAATAACCACGCAAACGAAGCTCTGTTTGTAAAAAGTCTCTATCACCAAGATGACTATTTACCGTAAGCAAACCTAAAGCATCCGGAATTTGAGGTATATCTGTTGCTTCACAGTGTCTTTCATCATAAAAAGTAAAGGTGGTCTTAGGATTAATTTCTTTTAAAGCCTCCGATCCTGTACCTTCTATTTTCTCACAAGAAAATGTCCCATCTGCTTTTCTAGGCTTTTTCAAAATCATTAACGTTCCGGCAACTCCCATATTCCCCTCTGCTCTTCCATAGAAAAGAACAGATTGTATGTTAGGATCTTGCTCAAAATAGGTTAAAACCCCTTCTGCGATAGAACGGTTACCCTCATCTTTAAAAAGTCCTATCGGATCTAAAAGAGCACGGAACCTGTTTTTTCGTGGATTATTTTGTAAAGAACTTGCCAAGACCTCTTCGACCCTATTCGTTTTAGCTATATGGATATTGCTAGTTTTAACATCAGCTCTATCTAAATAAGTACTCCGAATTCTTCCGAGGGTTCCTTTTTCGGCATAAATGGGCATACTCCTAGGAAAGAGCATAGGATTTTCAGGGGTTCCAGTAATTCCTACCCTACGAGAAAAAAGATCAAGAAAGTGTTGAGAGTTACTTTGAAAATAGCTTTCATAAGCTCCTACAAACTCTTCGATGAAGATTTTCTCTATTTCTAAGCGACTTTCTGGATGGGTGGAAAGATAGCTTAAAGCTTTTTGTAAAGCTTCCGGATCCCTTCTTTGAAATCTTTCTAAAGGGACTCCTGTTAGTTGGAAAAACTTGATCCCCTCCGGAGTGTCAGCTAGCTTCTGTTTCGTATATTGAACAAGCGGAATAGCTTTTTCTAGAAAATTGGAAGCCATTTTTTGTAGTTGATCTTCTGAAAGAAGATTTGATAAAGCGGTAAAATCGTGATAACAAGCCGCTTCATAAGGCCCGGCAAACTCCGTATAAGAAGGACTTCTAGCTCCTTCAAAAGGGACAACTTTACGATCTTTAGCTCCATCAGGTATGCCATAATTTCTGTTTTCTTGTTTTTCCATAAGAGATGGCAGATAATCGTGAAGAAGGCCCTTAGCTAAATAAATAAGCTTAGCAGATCTTTCTATTTCAGGATCTTTACTTTGTGACCTTTTCTCTAAAAGCGCTTGAAAAGAAGGATCTGCCTTTCCACTTACGATGTATTCGATGCAAGCCTTTTTCAAAGGTTCTGGCAAACGAAAAACATCTTTATATTTTTCAAAAAGCCCCTCCCCTATCAAGGGAACAATTTGCTCTTTATATTTTTCCTTAGAAAATAAGTTCTGATCTCCACGTGTTAATCCTAAAGTTTGCTCTATTTCAGGAGATAGGTGTAAGGCAAAGACCTCTTTTGTAAAATTTATGCAATCAGAATCTAAAGGCTTTTTATCTCCTACGGGGAAATTTAGCTGCTTAAAAGGATCTAAAAGGTCATCTACTTCATCTAAAAGGACAACACCATTACTTTTTAGAGCTAAAAGCAACTTTCTCAAAAGAGGTATCTTACTTTCTTCTTTTAAAGACAAAGTAGAAGGAAGCCTTTCAAGCAAGGAATAAAACTCTAGCTCTAAAGAAGATAATGTATTTTTAGTAGCTACAATCGCTTTTCCTTCACTTGAGGCTTCTTTAAATTTATCCACCATCCACAAAAGTCTTTCTGCTGTAAGATCTTCTCTTGAAAAGCGCATAGGAATCACATGTTTATAAAAATGCTTATGCTGCATATTCATTAGATTATTGACTTGCGTATCATATTGAGCATCTGGAGGGATATAAATAGGGATTTTCCCTGACTTTATCATTTGTAAGAAAATCGAGGTGAGTACTGTTGTCTTGCCGCCTCCCATCATCAGCTGTAACACAAGGTCTTCATCTTCCCCTAGCATTGCACGGATCGCCGTTTCTTGCTGAGGCCTTATACGTAGACCTGATCTATATTCATAAACTAAAAAAGCCCTCTCTTCTTTATTCTTAGATAGAGAGTAAGCCATTTTAGCTCCCAAAGTAATCGCCATCAGGTGAGGATCTGTTTGCTCTAAAGCTCGCTCTAGCTGCTGCGCTTTTGTTGCTTGAAGTAGAAACTCTTGGACTCTACCATCTAGTTCTTCAAGTTGCTCTTTTGTGAGATGAGGATTAAGATCTTCATAAGTGCCCTTTAGATAGTGAGTAATAATCTCTTCAAATTCAGGAACTTTTTTATACCCACCCGTCTCTAGTCTAACAGTTTTTTTAGCTAATATAGAATCTTTCGGTAGCTGCCTTGCTAAAAAGAGGATATCTTGTTTAGATTTCCCTAAGTAGAGCTTTAAGCTTGTTAATTTCTCCTCAACTGATTCTCTTACCTTCCTTTGAGAAACACCCCATCTCAAGGAAAAAGAGGATTCCTCTCCATTCATTTTACTACCCAGTTCTATTTCTTCATTAGCCTCTCGAATAGCTCGCGCTAAAGGTTTTTTATATAAAGAAGTAGAAAGATCTGGAAGTGTTAACGGTTTTGTCTTCACCTTAACAACGGGTGCAACTTCTTTAAAAAAAGGTTCCACTAAGTCTTTTTGTAAATCTACAATAGGAGGAATCTCTCTTACGGGGAGGGTCCCTTCTGTATAACTTGGAACACTTATATCCTCTAAGACGCTTTGCAAAGATCTAAGAGAAGTTCCTTTAGGAAGAGGAATGTCATTGTCGATAGCTTTCTTGGAAGGAGGGATGAGGTAGGCTGGAGAAGATAACCAATTAAGAGGATCAATCTTAAATAAACCAGGTTGATAACTACCGACTAAAAGAAGCAGAGCCTTTTCATTTTCTAAAAAATCTTCTAAAGGAATTCTTGCTAAGATAAGGCCTTTTCCTTCAAGAGTCGGCGCCGTTAAAAGCTTATCGTATAAATCTTTAAAATTTTTATAATGTTTCCTATAATCATCACTCAATCTATCAAATTCACTAGGATGATAGCGTGCCTTTACCTGAACAACTAAAGATCCATAGGGGGAAGGGACAGGTGTTTTTGTCACCTCTGAGCTTTTAGGTAGCTGAATAAAAGGACAAAGATTTTTGGCTTCCTTAAGTTCTTGTTGAGAAAGTCTAAGCTGGGCTGGTATAGAGGTGTACCGATCCCTATAGTCTTCAAAAAGAGGAGTTATTGATGTCTTGTTTGGATTGTCTCGAGAAAGGAGCATCTCTGCCCTTAGAGCAATAGCTACTCCAGATGGAGTTTTATTGGGAGAATCTGCCATCCAAGAAAGGATTTCTTTCATTTCAGGGGTAAAGGATCTTTCTGATCCTATACTTTCTAAAAGAGCTAAAGACTCCTTCTCTTTTTTTTGTATTAAGAAAAGATAACTTCTAAATAACTTGGATTCGACATCTTTTGGCAGGATTCCCCCTTTGCTATAGGAATATTCGGCATAAGTACTGACAGATGCAAAAGGGTGCCATTTTTTAGGATCTTCTAAAGCCAGTCTGGGAACAGGGGCTAGACTCCCCACATGATGAGCTTTTTTTATAGGGACGAGGACCTTTATCTCCCCCGTGTCCTGGTGTTTAAAGCAAAGCTTATTTTCTAAGACACCAAGGATCCCTTGAATAGGACTTATAAGGACAAATTTTTGATTTTCTTGTAAAACAAAGAGATTTTTTTCTTTTTCTATCAGACGAAGCTCACTTCCTGAAGAAGTTTTGAACCTTGGAAACCGAATTCTTCTTTTTCCTCCTCTTTCCATTTCATGTAATCTGAAGTGCGATGGCTCGAAAAGATCAACTTCTGGCATTTTAACATCGGACTTATAGGCGACCCAAGTGTGTTCTTTGCTGTTAGTTAAATTCCCATACTTATCCATTTCAAAAGCAATAGTTCTGCTATTTATATCTAAGAAAATAGCAGAACCCTTATGGGTAAATAGGTGAAATGTTTGAAGGTAATCAGGAATAACGAATTCTTCTTCAAACTCAGAATCAAATCTTTTGTATTCGTACCACCTTCCATCTACTTGCAGCTGCAAGACTTCTTTATCAGAATAAATATGTCTAAAATGAAGGCCTGTTTTTGTATCGGTAAAAAAATAGCTTTTGCCTTCTTTCACCTGAGGAAAGTTAACATTTCCAAATACGTCCCTATGAGCTCTAGGGTTAGGAAGATTTTTAGTATCTTCAAATTCTACTAATTTATCATTTTCTGTAAGCTCTCCCGTTAAGACATTCACACGCCAAGGTCCTTTTTGATGTGTTGGGAACGTCAATGGGATCCACGTTTTAAATAAACACTCTTTATCAACCTCTTCTTGTGTTTTACCTAAAACGCTACATACGATCTTATCATAGTCTTTAGAAGAAAGGTTTTCTAAAGTAGGTGTTAAAGAGAGGATAAATCGAAAAGCTTCCTCCTTTTGATTTATCCCATCTCCCTTATGAGAAAAGCTGCTTTGTCCACAAAAAATCCAGCTAGAGAATATCTCTTGTAATTCGTTAGTTTGAAGACTTTGAACATCTCGTCCTTTATATTGTAAAATTCGATGTAGGTGTAAAAGCTTTCTTTTTTCAGGAGAGAGTCCTGGAATTTTAAGATAGTCATTGATCCTATCTTGAAAGCCTACTAAAGGAAGCGATGAATCAATTTCTTTTACTCTTCTCACTAGCCTAGCAAAAAAAAGGGATGCTACAATATCCGGCCTTGCAGAAAAAAAGCCATTTGAGAAAAAGTTCACTCCATCTTCAATAAAATGAGATAACTGTTTGATAAAGGCTTCGTCTTTAAGAGCCTTAAAAATAAAAGGATCTTTTTTTAAATCTTCGTTGGGTTGAAAAAAAAGACGAAAAAACATTTGACTTGCTATAGGATCTTTAAGTTTCATAGGATTTTCAGAAAAAAAGTATAGTAACTTCGAACATTGTAAATCTTTTTGATTCATAGCTATTTGAGGTATGGCGTCATAAAGACCATATCTTTTCGTTAAAATAACATTCTCTAAGGCTGGCAATAAATACTCACCAATACATTCTTTACTTAAGTCATTTATACCAAAACATTCCCAGTCTATAGGATTCCTAAAATTCCCATCAGAATCTACCCCCGTAGGAAAAGTTTCTATTAAGGTTTCCCTATTTCCCCTAACCATGGCCGGATTATAATCCTTTTTTCCTCCACTTAAGTGATTGGAACAAGAGATTTGAGCAAGAAAAGCCATTTCTTGTAAGTTAGCGATAAGCCTTCCTTCTTCAGATGTTTTATATTTTTGATAAAGCTTCTCTGCACTTTCTCCCAAGGGAATCTTTTTTATATCCATTCCTATGTATCTCGAGCTCAGCCTAGATTCATAATATCTTTCAACTTCCTGCCATATGAAATTTTGTCCGGTTAATAAGGTGGCGGCCTCTTCTGGATTTAAATGAGCATGAGATCTAGGGTCAATAAGACCTTGGATAAAACTAACTTCAGGTGGATATGAAGAAGCCTTATCTATCTGATTAATCCCAGGAAAATCAAAGAGCCTTCTTTCTGAGGGTTGATTTTCAAAAAAAGTGATATTTTGCGCTAGATTTTCTTGCTCTTCCTTAGAATAGCAGGAGTTATATCTATCCGATCTCATCAATTGACGATACGCTAATCCATGCTTTTCTAAAGAAGGGACAAGAAGAGTTGTTAAAGTATAGGCTGCTGATAGGTAGGCCCAAGCTGTATTGATATATTCTTGTGTATCTTTTGCCTTAGATTGTTTTATATATTCTTTTAAAGATGTCTTAAGTTCTATGATTAAGGGTTTTATCTTCTCTTTAGGAATGCTAGCAAAATCTTGCTTTGAAAATTTGAGTAAAGCTCTACCCACTTGCTCCCTTGCATAGATATTAACATTAGTGTTCTCACAATCCGACCCGTTAATCTTTTCTAGATATTCTAAAAGGTTTGTGGGGCTTACTTTGTCAATGAGAATTTCTTTATCCAAAAAAGAAAAAGTAGTTACTCTGTGAGACTTTTCCGAAGGGTCATAAATGGATGTAAAATAATGAGCTCTTGCAAGAACCTTACTCTGATCTAAGACTGGTTCTATTTTTTCTGGGATAATAAGGTTGACCTTAGGTAGCAAAGCTAAGTATCCTAAAACTCTATTAATCAGCCCTTCTTTAATAGCAATTTCTTCTTCAGGATAAAGACTTAATCGTTTTTCTAAGGAATCGATAAGCTTTCTTCCCTGCTTTTCTAAAAGCTCTTGATTTTCAGAATCTACCGCTAAAGAGTCTTTAACTTTTTCAAAAAAAAGAAGAAAATCTGTATATTTTAATTCGAATTTAAACCGTTTAAACTCTTCTTCACTTTCAAAAAGAGATTTTACTGCAGCTAAAAGTACAGAAAGAGCGCAGGTTCCAGCCCTTTGCGGCTTAATATAAGAAGTATTAGGTCCCGCAATCGCCAGTTTGTCATGCAATCCTCCAAAGCCATCTCTACTTTCATAAATAATAGAAGAATCTTTATATTCATTTCTATTAAGTCCTTGGTAAATATGAATCAGCCTTTCAAAGAATTCAGGATGAGCTTCTTCTTTAGAAAAACCAAGCTGCGAAGGAAGAACTCCTTGAAATTTCACATAAGGGCAAATAAGGGTACTTTTTCTTGTTCCTTCCTCTACCTCTAACTTGTCATGATGTTTTTTAGCTCCAGATCCTGTATTATAAATATAGACATCGTATAAGCCTTCTTCCGTTTTTGTGAACTTATAAAGCATCGCATGCCCTGTATAACGACCATCGCTTAGCTTTTCTGTCCAGCCTCCTTGCATACAAAAGGATTCCCCGGGTTTTAAGGAGAAAACTTTATCTGCAACACCTTGAGCTATCTCCCTTCTCTCTACTGAATTGCTATTTACCGGAAAATTCTGCAGCTTTTCAAAAAAATCCTCCAACTTTTCAGCTGTTTTGGAAGATATTCCCTCTTTTTTTGCAGAAAGTTGATTAAACGTATGAATATGCTTGGCATTATCCTCCAAAGAAGATCCTTCTAAAGAGGTACCTCGAATTAAAAAATCTGCTTCATGACCAACAATCTTTGCTGTTACCTCTTCTCTAATAGGGTGATCTTCTGGAATATCAGGTAATAACGGTTCTAGAGCAAGTCCATCTGGAAGAGGCTCTTTTTCTTGATCATAAAAAGCAAGGGCAGGAAGAGCTATTGCCGCCATAAGACCAAAGGCTTTTACCGTCTTTTCATCGACCCTGAAGCCACCTTTTGAGCCCTCAGGCACTTTACCTTCTAATGATGCGAGTTTTACATAAGGTATCAAATGAGAAAACCCTGAGACAGAAAGCCTTCTATTCAAAAAGCTTAAAGGATTTATCCGAACACTAGAAGCAATTCTGCCCCTTCCTAAAAAAAGAGCTGTACCTGCTAAAGTTGTGGCAAAAAGAACACTAAGAACCTCTGGGGTTGGCTTTTTAGGACTCCCTTCAAAATTTCGATTAGAAGTTTTATCAACCGGCTGCATAAAATCACTGTTGTTACGACAAAATAATTATGCACTTGATTTGATTTAATACCAAAACATTAAATTATTTGAAAAATAATAATTTATAATTATAATAAAGAAAAAGCGAGCATTAAAATGACATCCATTCCATCAAAACCGCAAGACTTTCACGTAACCCTTGAAACCATAGGAAATTGCTATCAAATTCCAGGAAAGATGCCAAATGATGAGCTTATTACAACTCTTTTTGAAGGACTCAAAAAAAGTTCCCCTTCCTTAGAGGAGCTTTCTGAAAATGAAAAAAAAACCCTCACTCGATTATACCATGACGTCTCTAAGATGCCCTGTTCCCAAAAACCTGATTGGGTCCAAAAGTACAAAGAATTACTACCTAAAATGCCCCTCTCATCATTTCATTTCACACCTAGCACGAGACACTCTAAAACACCAAAAACGGCTACTACAAGCCCCACTACCGTAGACTCTGACCCCTTGCTTAAAGAATGGAAAAAGGCTCCCCACAACAGCCCTGAACATAAAGCCTACACAGCCATCCTAAGCTATAAAGAACAGGATTCTAATCTGCAAGACATCGACATCCCCCCCCTAGACCTTTCTAAGCTAAGCCTTACGGAACTACCTGCTCGTCTATTTACAGACCCTATTTTTGCCAAAACCAATATCTGTTGGGACCGCATTACAAAGCTTCCTCCCGAATTAACTATCGGTTCTTTACGCAATATAGAGCTCTATGAAAAACTAACCAAACACCTTAGTCATGTCGAAGGTAAAGCACATTCAGCAAGGGCTGTATTAACTAACCCGGACCTTGCCCACTCTATACTTGCCTACTCTAGCCCCGGAGACAGCAATACATCAGGTGCAGTAAATCAGGCTTTTTGGTCTGGATCCAACATAGCAATTTATGACAGACTACAAAATTATAAAAAAGACAACTACCATGAATTACCACCAGAAATCCAAAAAGAACTTGATCAAGTTGACGAGCTTTCTCAAACTGAAAGAAAAGCTCTAGATTTAAAAATAGAAAAAAAAAAATTTATTGCGCCAATACTTTCTACAATGTTTATTACGTATATAAAAGACAATCCCAGGGAGCATCTCTCTCCTGACCTGAACCAATTCGCACTGGACCATAAAGCCGAACTTGATCAAATTTTTCAATCACATCCCTTGGAAGAAAGTATAGAAATAATGTTTTCAAAATATATACTAAATGGTAGCTGGCGTCTAAACGACTATGAACCATCAAGATTCTTAAAAGCACATGAAACTATGCTTGAAAAAGTTGTCGACTCGATCCCCTCTTCAGAAAAAGAAAAATTCCTAAAAAAAGATTATATTATTCAAATTGAGAGCGTGACACAGTTAGCTCTTGATGCTAGCCGAAAATTCTCCTTATCCACAAACTCATCTGAATTATTTAAAAGTCTTAAATCTCTTATAACTTTGACATTAGGGACTAAGGAAGAAAAGATTCAATTGGCTAAATCCCTCTCTGAAGCCGCCAAAGATCCAAAAAAACAACAAACCCTCTCCTATCACATCTCAACAGAAGCTCTAGACTCAGGCATTGCTGATTCTGATGAGGAGTCATGAATCTCAACGATAAAATTTATAAAAAACATTCCATTTGGCTTAAGAAGGTGAACTATTTTCTCAATCTGTAAGAGAAGCTCTGCTTTATGCACATGGATTAAGGAAGAAATAGCGATAACTCTATCATAGAGCTCCTTCTCTTCAGCTCTTAGAGCAAGCTCTCCCTGAACCAATCTCAAGGATTTCTCTTGCTGTTCCATACTTTAAAAGAAGATCAGGAAGGATGGTCTCAAAAGGAATTTCATCAAAGAAGGTTCCGAAGGTATTATAAAACTCACTATTTGTTTCATCGAGATTTCGTATAAATAAAACCCATCTACAAGAAATAAAAAGGGATAGTTTTTTAGGCTATCCCCTTTTTATACTAAGAAAAATAAGAAGACAAATGACGGAAGTAAGCTTGTCCTAGAGGAAACTGCTTAGAATCTAAAGACTTCTTAGCTCTTTTTTGTGCAAAAAGATCTATGTACTGTAGCGCCAGTTTTTTTCCTAGCTGAACACCTTCTTGATCAAAGGAGTTGATATTCCAGATAAAACCTTGGAAGGCTACGCTATTTTCATAGTAAGAAAGAATCATACCCAATGTATAGGGATCTAACTTATTAGCCATCAAGATACGGTTAGGACGGTTACCAGGAAAATACTTATTAGGATTATCACTTTTTTGTCCTCTAGCAAGAGATAGTGACTGCGCTAGAAGATTAGAAAGGAGCTTTTCTTGACAAGAAGTCCCTTTGAAAACGATATCATCTTTATATTGACTTTCTGCAAAGCCTAAAAAATCTACCGGAACAACAGAAGTCCCCTGATGAATCAACTGAAAAAAAGAATGTTGTCCATTCGTTCCAGGCTCTCCCCAAACAACAGGGCCTGTATCAAAGTCTACAGCCCGTCCTTGCTTATCGACTCTCTTTCCATTAGATTCCATATTTAGCTGTTGAAGATGGGCTGGAAATCGAAATAAGGCTTGAGAATATGGAATAACGGCTGATGTAGAAAGTCCTAAAAAGTTCCGATTCCAAATGCTAAGTAAGGCAGATAAAAGGGGAAGATTTGTCTTTACATCTTGTTTTAAAGACAGCTTGTCCATAGCATTTGCCCCTCTAAGGAAATCTAAAAAACGATCCATCCCTAAGGCAAAAGCTAAAATAACGCCACCTACCATGGAAGTCACAGAGTAGCGTCCTCCAATAAAATCCCAAATATAAAAAGAAGCTAGATACTTGGAAGGATCGTCCATAGGACTGCCTTTTCCTGTAACAGCAATGATATGGTTCTTTGGGTCCAATCCTTTACTTATTAAGTGCTCTCTTACAAATTCTTCATTCGTCTGCGTCTCTAACGTAGAACCTGACTTAGATACAACAACAAATAAAGTCTTACTTAGGTCTAGATCTTTAAGAACAAGGGCTCCATCATCAGGATCCACATTAGAAAAAAAATGAGCGTTCCTTTGTGGTTTTTCATAGGCTTTAAGTGCATAATAAACGGCTCTTGGCCCTAAATCGGATCCGCCAATTCCCACTTGAACCATGTCTGTAAAGACATCATTAGTTTCAAGATCCTTTAAAAACTCTGTCAATTTTTCAAGTTCTTGATAAGCCATATGAGATACTTCTTTTGCAATAGGTGACTCATTAGGATTTTCAAAAAAATCTCTCATGGCCGTATGCAAAACGCTACGATTCTCACTTTCATATCCTTCGATACTATTAACAACTTCTCCAGCTTGCATCTTTTGCATCTTCTCAAAAACACCTGCTTCTTCTGCAAGATCAGAAAGTGCTTGAATAGTAATCTCAGAAACTCTTTCTGTTGCATAAAACAATCTTAAACCCAAGGATTCACTCACAAAAGAGTCAACGCGCTTTGGGGTGAAGATATTATCATCTGTTAAATCTACAGGGTCTTCTGCAAGTTCATTTAAGCGAAGTACTGATTTGAGTTGGTTGAAATAATACATATAAACCTATTTAATGTTTTGTCTTTTTTTAAGATGGCAGATTGTGAATTTGTTAGCAAAAAAATTATTACAAAATCACGTTTTCTACTACTAGTTCTTCTTCTAAGTATTCAGCAGGAATATTCTTCTTAGTCTTAAGTCCAAGCCTTTTTAAGTCCTCAGTCTTTTTTACTAAGTTCCCTCTTCCTACAGACAGCTTTGCCATAGCCTTTTCAAAGTGATCCGTTGTGTTTTTTAAAGATCTATCTATATTCTCCATATCTTTAATAAAATCAACAAATTTATCGTATAAAGAAGCCGCTTCCTCTGCAATCTTTTGTGTATTTCTATTTTGGTGCTCTACTTTCCATACAGACTCCACTGTTCTTAATACAGCAAGTAAATTGGAAGGGCTTACAATAATAATCGATTTTTTCCAAGCCTCTTCAAAAAGAGCGGGCTCTTTTTCCATAACTAAAGAAAATATCGCTTCTATAGGAACAAAAAGAAGAACAAAATTAGGAGTATCCAATCCTCCTGCAAACTGATAATTCTTTTCACTTAAGCCGCGAACGTGCTCTTTCATAGATAAAATAAGCTTCTTTAGGCTATCTTCTTTTTCTAGCTCATTTGTTCCATTAAAAAAGTCATCATAATGGGTATATGACATCTTAGAGTCCACGATGACACGCTTAGTGTCGGGAAAATGGATAATAACATCCGGCTGCATCCGCCTTCCTTCAGAGTCTTGCAATCCAAGACCACTGCCTTGCAGGGTGTATTCTTTATTTTCTCGTAAGCCTGAAGCTTCTAGGATCTTTTGTAAAACAAGCTCTCCCCAAGTTCCTTGTTTTTTCACATCCCCTTTTAAGGCTCTTGCTAAAAGATGGGTTTCTTGTGCCAGTGTTTTATTAGAGTTTGTGATCGCTTCGATATTATTTTTTAAGGTAAGTCTTTCTGCCGTTCCGGCTTTTGAGATCTCTTGTAAACTTGACTGAAATATCTCGATCTTCTGTTTTAGAGGAGATAATAATTCTTCTATCTTGAGCTGAGAGCTACTTGCAAACTCTTTAGCATTTTCTTTTAGTAGTTTGTTAGATAGGTTTTCAAACTCTAGAATCGACTTTTCCTTTTCATAGTTTAGCTGCGCTTGTAAATAGGCTTTTTCTTCTAAAGCCTTTGTAAGAGCCATCTGAACCCCTAAGGCTTCTTTCGAAGAAGCTCTTCTTCCTAACAGCCATCCAACACACGCGCCAAGCAGTATCTGCCCTAGAAAAAAAAGCTTTTCCATTACTATTCCCTTTATTAGACAGCTACATCTACAAACTGATGATTAGGATTTTTCTTTATGCTATAATCCTTATCCCATGTTGCATGAAATAAAGCCATCAGTCTATTTTGTCTATCTTCTACAAGCAAAGAATCTGAGCAAGGGATAAATGTTTTTCGATCTCCAATAACCCAAGCGCTGCAGTGGTAAGGTAAAAGAGTTAATGTTGTCTCTACACCATACTCATCTTTTAACCGATATTGCATAACCTCGAACTGCAAAGAACCAACAGCTGCAAAAATATTACCTCCCTCAACATCACAAGAGGTAAGCATTTGAATGGCCCCTTCAGAAACAAGTTGTAATATACCTTTATCGAAGGACTTTCTTTTTCCTACATCTTTAGGATAGATCTTTGCAAAGATCTCTGGTTGGAACTGGGGTAATGGCTTATAGGTGAAATTCCCTGTCACAGAAAGAGTATCTCCAATAGCAAAAAGAGAAGGATTGATGACGCCGATGACATCACCAGGATAAGCGACATCTACTGTTGTTCTTTCTCCAGCAACTAGGCTATGAGGGCGAGATAGCCTCACATCTCTTGCAAGTCTTGGATGCTTCACAACAAGATCCCTTTCAAAGACGCCGGAGCAAATTCGGATAAAGGCCATACTGTCTCGATGTCTTTTATCCATGTTGGCCTGCAATTTAAATACATATCCGCTAAAGGGGGTTGTAATAGGATCGACTAGAATTTCTTGGCCATTAGAAAGATTGGCCATCCTAGAACTTGGAAAGGGGGCTAAGTTAATAAAGGCATCAAAAAAAGGCTCTACTCCAAAGTTTGTCAAGGCAGACGCAAAAAAGACAGGGGTGACATCTCCATTTAAAAAGGCTTCTTTAGAAAAGATATTACCCGCTAAATCTAAAAGCTCCAATTCCTGCTTAAGAGGATCATATAAAAGCCCCATCTTTTCCTTAGCTTCTTTACTCTCTAAAGGTAACCTGAGTAGATCTGCTTTTTTAGCCCCCACAAAAGAAGTCTTCGCAAAAAACACACATTCCTTCGACTGCCTATCAAACACCCCTTGAAAAGATCTTCCAGTCCCTATAGGCCAGTTCATCGCATACGAATGGATCTGCAAAACCTCTTCTACTTCATTCATAAGCTCTAAAGGCTCTCTTCCGGGCATATCCATTTTATTAATGAATGTCAAAATAGGAATCTTTCTCAACTTACAAACTTCAAATAATTTCCTTGTCTGTTTTTCAACCCCTTTGGAAGCATCAATGACCATGATAGCACAATCAGCAGCAGTCAGTGTGCGATAGGTGTCTTCAGAAAAGTCTTCATGCCCAGGGGTATCCAGTACGTTAATAACTGTATCTTTATAGGTAAACTGCATCACAGAAGAGGTGATCGAGATCCCCCTTTCTTGTTCCATAGCCATCCAGTCAGAGGTTGCTGCCTTGCGCCCCTTACGTCCTTTAACCATCCCCGCCGTTACAATAGCTCCGGAATATAAAAGGAGTTTTTCTGTTAATGTGGTCTTCCCAGCATCAGGGTGGCTGATGATGGCAAAAGTTCTTCTTTTTTTGACAGCTTCTTCTAAAGAAATAAGAGGATCCATAGCTTGATTTTCTACCTATTTTAATAATCCAAAAGAATAGCTTACCTAGGGAAATTGTAAAAGCTTTAAAAAGTTTTTATCCATCAATGGGTTAGTGGTAATTTTTTTAATAAAACAGCAAGAATATGGGTCGCTATGGGATGATTCTTCTGCCCATAGAAAATTTCCAGCTCTTTAGAGACTCCATCTAAATCCAATTTATCAGGCTCTCCACCCTTAAAGGTTGTACGAGTATAAGGAAAAACATCGGTCTTTCCTACACACATCTGATACAGCGTTACCGCCTTTTGAAAATCATCAACTTCCTTTAGAATTCCTGCACAAGCCTTTTGTGCCGCTTTTATCTCCGCCCCTGATGCCCCTTTGTTAATAAGTGTATTTGTACGTTCAGACTGTTCATCGTATTTTAATCGTAGACTAGCCGGAGTATATAGGCTAGTTCCTCCAAAATTCTCTGGAACTTTTGAAACTCCATCTTCTTTAATTTGAACAGCCCCACCGAAGTCGCCAACATCCAGAATAAACCCCGCATCTTCTTTCTTATAAAAATAATTTTGAGGTTTGCCATCCAAATGAAAAATTCCCTTACTGTGTATATATTCATATCCGCCCATGATCCTTTCTTGCATGGATATAACCTTTGTTTTGTAATCAGTATCCTCTGAATGTTTTGTTATAAAATCACTCGCATCCCCATCATACTTATAAGACTTCATTATATGTAACTTACCCGTATCTCTTATAGACTCTGGAGCTCCAATATAAGTTATTTGATGAACCTCTTCTATTTCACCTGTTTTTTGAATGCCTGGATATAACCCCATATCCTTCAAAAAAGACACTTCTTTTCTTATATCATCTTCGTAAGACTGAAGAGTCTCCCCTCCTGAAATGATACCTTCTATGTTATGTATTTTTACAGCTGTGTCCGCTATATTAAATATATGGCCAGCCGACCCTTTTGCTATAGAAGACCCAATATCTACAGTTAGTTTTTTGGGATCTATAATTATAACACTAGCTAAACAACTAGTCGATTTTCCACTTTCTTTATACCCTATAATAACAGATTTATCATCATGCTTTAAAGCATTTAAACAACTCTCAGCCACATCATTTATATCATGGAATCTATCTTTATTAAGAAGTATAGATTCAGAAATATTTAATTTATCATCAAGAATGAAAGATTTACCACACTCAGCTGACCGTCCTTCTACATCATCAAAATCATCACTTGATTCACGTGTTGTAACACTGGTCCTATCTGATCCTGTGCCCTCATCGACCTTATTGAAAACTTTTTCTTCAGCATTTGGAGTAATCATATCCTTTAATGCAAAAGCTTCTTGCAGCCTTGCTAAGCCACCAGCCCCGCTAAAAGCCCCTTTTACTTCAGCTTTAGTCCAGCCTAACTTTTCCGTAATGTGATTTATTTTCACAAAGACTGTTTCATTGTTTTCCGTTTTCAGCTGTACATACTTATGTCCTAGGATAGCTTGAGCTTTTACAAATATCCACTCTGAGGTCTTTATAGCCTTCACAGCTACGAGATTTGTCCTGTTTTGTAAATCAGTAGATGATGTTCTTGATAGACCCTCTATAGAACTAGATCTAATCCTATCCGAAGAAGCTGTTCTTAGAGGAAGATTATCCATGCATACCTTATAAAAAAGATTTCTTCTCTATTCTACGTTTTTTTAAGAAATAGGTCCTCATGACCCCAAGACCTGTAAGCTCTACCATGCCTCTTTCTTCTACTTCAAAAAGGTTATCTAGAGAATGAGCCATCACTTCAGAAATTTGAATCTCTCCTAAAACACCTGTAGACTCTAAAGCACTTGCTAAAGTGACTACATCGCCCCAAAGATCATATACAAACTTTTTACGACCTACAACGCCTGCAATCACTGTTCCTGAGGTCATCCCCATTCGTACATGGAGGTCAAGTCCTGAGATTTTGTTAAAATCTTCTATCTGTTTTTTTAAGGCTAAGGCAAAGTTAGCTAAAAGAATTTCATGACCTTTAAGAACTTCTGGAACTCCCGCTACAACAACTTGACTATCTCCGACAACTTGGATCTTTTCGACTCCAAATTTTACCGTTAAAGCATCTAGCTGATCAAAAACCTTACTGATGACATCTGCATTAGACGTGTTTCCAAAGTGCGATATATGAACAAAGAGCACACTAGCGTGATACTCATCAACGATTGTTTCCTCTCCTTGCTTAAATCGCTCAGCAACTTTTGCAGGAAGCATATTAAGCAAGAGATCTTCATTTGTTTTAAAAGCCTCTGCTAAAGACCTCATCGATTTAAATAAACAGACTATCATCAAAACTGTTGCAAATGCGGTGAAGAAAACACACCAAAGGATAATTCTAAAATACTGCTGCTCTAATTCTATTTCTCTTTTTTGTGTCCTTTCTTGAACCTCTTTACCAAAGGTGAGCAAAGGCTCCATAATCTTTGCTTTTTGCTCCATATATTCTTGGTTAGAGACTAATCTTCTTGCAAGTTCCAGATTTGGAACTCCTTTAATTACATAGTCTCCAGAGCCATTATTATAGAGTCCCTGCATCGCATGGATCGCTTCTTCTTCCATCTCTACTAAGGTATTACTTCTTGTTTGGGATTCTTTTAATAAGCTAAATTCTTTTTCAGAAAATCCCTGATTTCGCATTTCTTGTTGCAAGGAAATCGCAGGCCCATAAGATCTTGGCCTTTTATTAGGGTCTAACACTAAATCCCAATAAATTTGATCATAGTTTAAAGGTCTTAAGCTCACACCATTACGAATACTGAGAATTTCATTATAGGCATCTATATACTTTTTATTGCCTGTCAAGACGTAAAGACGTACCATTTTTGTTAGATCATCCGAACTTTGTCGCATTTCTCCAGCGATTACATAGGATTCATAACTTATTTTAAAATTTTTATTTTCTTCTTTTTGGTAGTTAAAAAGCAGTAAAAGACACGACAACAAAACAAGAAGGGTTGCTCCTAAAAATATAAAAAATAAAACTAAAAATCGATCTTTTTTAAATTTAAGCTTCATAAAACAAGCAACCTTATCACATACAATATACATTTTTCAATCTAATGATAAATTCAATTTATAGCAAAAACAAAAAAATAATCGAAATTAAACTCACTTTTTTGTTATATATACTGTCATGAAAAGTAAAAACCTCTCCCACTATCTTTGCTATTTTGCGATTCGAGTCGCTCTCTACCCTTTTTCTCTTTTATCCTATAAGACCCTAGGGGCTTTAGGACAAAAAATGGGGTTAATCCTTTTTTACCTTATCCCAAAATATCGCAAAAGAACCTTAAGCAATTTATCTTTAGCCTCTGATCTTGTTTTACAGGAAGAAGATTTACATAGGCTTGCTAAAGAATCCTTAGGCCACTTAATGACTACTTGTCTTGAATATGGTAAGCTTTCTTCTGAAAAAAATATTAAAAACCTTGTAACTTGCGAAAACCCCTCCGTAGCACAAGAAATCCTCGACCAAGGAAAAGGGGTCATCTTCCTATGCGGACATCAGGCCAATTGGGAACTTTTTTTTCTAGAAGGATCTTCTCGCATGTCAGGAATTGCCATTGGACAGCCTATCAACAACATCCCCTTATACGATTGGATCTTATCCATTAGACAAAGATTTGGAGGAAAGATTGTACTACCTAAACAGGCTGTTAAAGAAGGACTCCGAGCCTTAAAGCAAGGGAGATTTCTAGGTATTGTAGGAGATCAAGGAATGCCAGAATCAGGCCTTTCCTCTCCTTTTTTAGGAAGACCCGCTTTTACATCCCCCCTTTCAGCTCTTTTATCTTATAAAACAGGATGTCCTGTTATTACAGCCACTATGATTCGTAAAGAGGGCAAATATACGATCCATTATTCAGAACCTCTTTTTCCAAACGCTACAGAGCCTATGGAAAAAGAAGTTCCAAGACTTTTACAAGCAGCTCTTCAGCCTCTAGAAAAAAGTATTCTAGCAAATCCTGCCGAATGGCTTTGGCAGCACAATCGCTGGAAGCAACAGCTGCTTGGGAAAATAAAAAAGGGCTATCGACAAGATGCTATTGCCGTTATCCTTCCTAAGGATAAAGAGCTTTCTTTAGATCTAAAAATATTTAGAGATATTTATCCAACAGAGCTTCTTTGTTTTTTTACCCCTTATCCTCTAAAGCAAGATTTAAAAGCCGAAGAGCATCTTTATAAAGAATACTCTGATGTGAAAGTTCATGACTACAGATTCAAACTTGTATTTAATTTAACAGAAGACAAAAGCCTTAGCAAACATTTCCTAAGCCTTGCTGCTATGAAAGCGCCGTCTATCCAAGATCTAATATTAGAAACACATCTCCCTATAAACACACCTCTATCTCAACTTCTTAAAGGAGCCATCTTACATGCCAGTTGAACGATTTTATATAGAAAGTGAACTTAATCAAGAGACCCATGTTCTTTTAAAAAATGAAGAACTTCACCATCTAGCCCATGTTGTTCGAATAAAAGAAGGAGAGATCATAGAGCTATTAAATGGCAAAGGATCTTTAGCAACAGCCCAAGTAGAGAAAATAACAAGACAACATGCAGAACTAAAGATTCTTTCTACTACTACATCCCCTACCCCCTCTTACGAACTTATTCTAGCTCAAGCAATCCCAAGGCAGCCTCGCCTTGAATATATCTTAGAAAAAGCCGTTGAACTTGGCGTTACAAAAATATGGCTTTTTCCAGGAGAGCTTAGTGAGAAAAAAAGTCTTTCCCCTTCTCATCTAGAACGAGCTCACTATATTATCACATCTGCTATGAAACAATGCGGAAGACTTTTTGCTCCAGAGCTTATATTAACCCCTTCTCTATTTAATTGGGATCCAACCTCTTTACCCAAAGCTTCTTTTTTTGGAGATACAGATCCTAAAGCTAAACCTTTTTTAAGTTATTTAATAAATGAAAAGCCTACATCCCTTTGTATAGTCATAGGTTCAGAAAAAGGCTTTAATCCTAAAGAGACTGCTTGGATGAAAGATACACTCCATCTCCAAGGAGTTCACCTACATCCTAATATCTTAAGAACCGACACGGCTGCAATCGCTTCCCTTTCTTTAGCCTCAGCATTTATCCTTTAGCCTATACAAAAACTTGAAGTCCTAGATCTTCAAAAAAGTTTAGACTTTTGATCCTACTCATGAAGGGCATCTTTCGACTTTGAAGACGGCTATGGAAGCCACTCAAGCAGGTTTTTCTGTCATAGTTGTAGACGAAGCAGACAATCCCTATAAACCGGAGAGGTCTTCTAGGGAATCTCGCAGAGAAACAGCTCTTCGAACCTTTGGCTATTTAGAAAATGTATATATATCCAATTCTCCAAAGGAAGAAATCAAAAAAGAGCTTTTGAAAAATAAGTATGTGATTGCTCTTATAGGATCGGATGTTTGGCCCCTCCTAACCTTCGTTAAGTTGGACTTGTTCCAGGCTTATTGTGACTGCAAAACAAAAATACCTGTTGTATTTCCAGCACGACCGCCCATGTATTTGACTTGTATTATGGACAAAGCTTCCATGATTGTTTTTACAAGTAAAAGATCGCTATGATCCAAGTCTATTTTACTACTAGCTTGAAGCGCAGTCTTTAAGTCATTTTCATCATATGAAGTTTTTAATGTAAGAATGCACTTAGGGTGAGCACCAATACCAATCACACTGTTTTTACAATCTTGAATTTTTTTTATTATACGAGGGTCTATACTACTTATAGCGATTTCTAAGTTCGAAAGCTGATTATTTTTCACAAGCTCGTAGGTTGGCAGTCTACCAAATGGAGCGCTATAGACAATAAATTCATCCTCATTTTTACATGTGATTTGGAAACTTCCCGATCCTATATCAAGGACAACAATGTCTTGAGGGTCTAATCTTGCTTCCTGAACAATAGTTAAAAAGCTTAAAATCCCCTCTTCTTCCGGAGAGACAACCTTAATGTCTATCCCTAATAAAGTAGATATTTTTGTGGCAATTTCCCGGCCATTTAAGGCTTTTCTAAAAAGTTCTGTTGCAATTGCTTCATATTTTGTAGATCCATAACCCTCTGCTAATGACTTAAGAGATTTAAGGATTGTAACAATCCTTTCCTGTCCTTCCTCAGTGATCAGTCCATCTTGATTCAAGATAGATACATTTGAAGGGGAAATTCGTTCTGACTGGCAATATAAAAACTCGATTTGTTGCTCGTCAACCTTAGCTACTTGCATTTTAATTTTACCTGTCCCTATATCAAAAGCTGATCGAATTTCAGAGGATCCGTGTATTGAAGCTTGTAATAACATTACCATAAAAACAACTCTCATTAGACTCCATTTTTCGTTAATATCTAAACTTTAAATCCAGGCTTATTTCCAGACGTGTAGCTTTTTAATCCCCAATGGAAAATTTTAGATGCGCAGCAAGCATAAATAAAAGTAAACCCTATGATATACAACAAGCCGCTTAGTGATTGATTCTTGATTGTTTCGATGGGTACAAAGCCGATAAAGCCTGAAGGAACTACCGTCAGTAAAAATACTTTGACAGCTCCAACATAAATAGATTTTGGATAGTTACTAAATGTGAGAAGGAACTCAAAAAGCTGCTTTGAAAGCGTATGAGAATCTCCCATCCAAAAAGCTAGACTTCCCATCATAATAGAAAATGAAGTAATCACAATAGAAGCAGTAAGAACAAATAATATTAAAAATGGTAGATTTACTAGCGTGACATATCCTGAGAAAATCAAGAAAATAATAGAACTTACAATATCACCCCATCCTGAGGATACCGATTTGGATCCCATTATTTGCAATAATAGATTTTTTGGTTTTACAATTAACATATCAAGATCGCCTTCAAAAATCATCCTAGCAAGGTAACGGCTTCCTCCAAGGAATACAGAAAAGATCCCATAGGCGCCATTCACTATCCCATAAAGACAAGCTATATCAGCAAGCGTCCAACCTTTGATTGAGCTGAAGTTGCTAAAATATATCCACCAAAACGAAAAAAAGACAAGGTTGCTTAGTAGCATAAAAAATGACTGCAATAAAAATGACTCTCTTAAGCTGACTGTTGATTGAATGCTTATTTTAATATGTGCTACTAGATTTTTCAATTCAGACATTTCACCCGCCGTTTACTTTAAGAGATTTAAGCATTCGAAGATATAGTCCGTTCGCTAAAAATAATGCAATTACTCCCCAAAGAAGAAGACCGGATAGAGCTATCAAAAAATTTTCAACATTAAACTTCATAATAAGTCGAGCTGGTCCATACAAAAGAGATGCAAACGGGAGAAAATAAGAAATGGTTTTTAGATAGGAAGGATAAAAATCTAAAGGAATTATTAAACCTCCTAAAAGAAATGAGCAACGTTGCCAGACCCAAAATATGGGTGATGAGTCTTGAAGTTTAAATGATAAAAGTCCGATTGTCGTATGAAAAAGAATGAAGACAAGCCCGGATACTCCGGCTATCAAATAAACTGCGCACAAAACATGCAAAGGGGGGATAAAACCAGATAAGTATGCACAGAAGGGGATTGCAATAAGCATTAAAACTGTAAAACGAAAAATAAATGCACCAATACATTCAGAAATTTTCAGCCACAGGTAACTAATTGGCTTGAGCAATTGATATACCACATCCCCACTACGAATATCATTTTCGATATCAACCTGAATTAAGGGAATCGAGAGGACTATTAGTTCTGTAACAGATAGATACCAGATCATTGATTGTTGATTCGTAGAATCAGAAAATTGTGTAGTTTGCCAGAGTCTTGAAAAAACATAAAGGATAACTAGAAAAAATGAGGATCTTACAAGAATCTCTTTTCGATTTTTCCCATTATGAATCAGAGAGTAAAATATCATTAAAAAGTACTTTTTCAAGATTTGTAAATTTCCTTGATAATTTCTTCCAACGGGGGATCTTCTATAATGATATCTGTAAATCGATAGTTTTGCGCAAAATATTGTACAGTTTCTTGAGGGCTCATCAATTCGAGGTTAATTTTGAATTTATAAAACCTATCTACTTCACTTATAGGACAAATAGCCGAGTGGGATTTCCAACCGAGCTTTTCTTCGACTTTTACCGTGATGATTTTATGTTTAATATACCGTTTTTTAATCAATTTAACAGAATCATCAACAACGATTTTACCATTATTAATTAAAATAATTCTATCACAGACCTTTTCTATATCAGCGATGTCATGGGATGTCAAAAATATCGTTGTTGATTCCAGCTCAGCCCGTTGATGAATTAACTGACGAATAGCATCTTTTGAGATAATGTCTAAACCAATCGTAGGTTCATCTAAAAATAAAATCTCAGGGTTATGCAAAAAGCTCGCTACCAATTCACATCTCATTCTTTCTCCAAGAGAAAGTTCTTTTACAGGTCTTGAAATGAATCGAGAAAGCTGAAAGACCTCGATCAGATGATCCAATCGTTCTTTGAATTTCTTGCGGTCAATGTCATAAATTGTAGCCAAAAGTGTAAATGAGTTGATGGCAGGAAGGTGATACCAAAGTTGACTTCTCTGCCCAAAGACTGTTCCTATCTTGTAGGCAACATTTTTTCGGTCGATAAAGGGGTCTTTACCAAAAACCTGCACAGAGCCAGAACTAGGTTGAAAAATCCCCGTTAATAGCTTGATCGTTGTAGATTTCCCGGCTCCATTAGGTCCTATAAAAGCAACTTTTTCACCTCGTTTAATCTCAAAAGAGATGTCGTCAACAGCATTGAGAGATTCATACTGTGGCCGTATAAATTGCTTAAATTTTGCTAAAGAACCGTCTGCACTTCTTGCTACGTTAAAATTCTTTTTTAGACTCTTCACTCGTATAGCACTATTCATACACAATCAAACTCCCTACTGGTAAATGATCTGATGGCTCATTTTCATTTGGAATTGGCTGTGCAGTGATTAAGAAAGGACTTTCAAAAGGAATGCTTTTCAAATCCCTTGTTGATAAAATGTAATCAATCCTTTGAAACTCCTTATTAGCATAGCAAGAGTAAGTGTTTTTATGAGAAAATCCATCCTGTAGTCCTGCTGAATAAAAGTCCATCATCAGAGGGTGATCCGGCTTCATATTAAAATCACCTACGACAACCGTTCCTGTTTTTGAAATAGATTTTAGTATAAATTGAACATGATTTGATGCAGAATTTCCAGGTTTTATTTCTTTGCTCCATCGAATTTTCGTGTTAACTACCAAGATAGATTTGCCATCTTTAAAAAGAAGGGTTGTAAAAAGAGCTGGTTGAGTAGCTAAGCGTCCACAATTAGAAGTCCCATCACAAAAAACAACATTATGGCAAGTTTCTTTAAAGATGTACTTTTTACAAAAAGTCCCAACCCCATCATCAGAAGAGCTTGCTTTTTTAGCATAGGAGCCTTCGTAGGCCTTAAGAGCCTCTTTAAAGCATTCAAAAGAAGCTGTATTTAATTCTTGAAGACAAAGAACGTCAGGATTTAGTTCTTTAATTCTTTCTATAATTTTACCACGCCGATTTTCCCAAGAAAGAACATCATCACTCACATAATCATAGATTCCATCCCACAAGTACTCGTCACTCAAAATATTATAAGTCACAAGACGAAAAGAGTCGGCATAAGAGCCCCCGGCCCAAAGCATCTGTAAAGTCAGTACAAAAATGAAAATAAATTTAAAATTCATTTAAAGATATCAATTCCCTTTTAGATGTTTCATGTAGAGCTTCATTAAAATGTAGATATTCTTTCAAGTGATGTGCTGATAAAAAAACCTTATATTTATTTCTATCTTCAAAATAGATCACTTCCAATGGATCTTTAATGCAGGCACCTTTTTCTCGAAGGATCTGCAGCACTTGAAAATTTTGTTTTCCTGAGGGTAAATAATGGCCACTTTCAAAAGCAATCACTTTAATAATGCCCTGTTCAATTTGTAAAAGACCTGCACCCAAAATAGGTTTACCACAGCTCAAACTAGTATGCCAGACCCCTTCTTTGTAGGCCTCCAAATAGAGATCTTTTGATAAATCTATAATAAATAAATTACGTTTGGTTGAATCCGTATTCACAAGTTCATGCGTATCGGACTTTCTTAGATGCCCTTCTATTATTTCAATACAACAAGACTTAAGCTGCGTGTTTGAATAATATTCCACAATAGGCACGTTCTTTGAAACCGGTTGTGATTCAAGCCATAAAAAAAACGATTGATAGCTTATGGAAACAGGATTAGTATCTAACCAAAATTGATAGAAATTTGCTAGACGTCTATGGCAAGGATCGATCGATTCCAGCCAAAATTTCCCCCAAAATTCTTTCATTTTGAGTGAATAAGAAATATTATTTCTCAAAGAAATCACCTCATAGTCTGTCCCGAGTAGAGGAGGATAATCTAAATGATAAGATGATATGGCTTCATCTGAAGGGATTTCCAACATTTGTTTA
>CANNLR010000003.1 GCA_947505635.1 Chlamydiota bacterium | reverse complement strand
TGTAATGCTTACACTTCCCGAACCAGTAAGACCTCCTCCTGTTATTTGAGGAGTTATAGCCCCAAAAAGAGTCATTATACTAGAGCTTTCCACCAGAATACCACCCGAATAGGATACATTTGTAAGTTGAAGAGTTCCTCCGCTTAAGGCAATTGGAAACGCAACGAGTGTACTCTCACTCGTTACATCAAAACACAATGTTCCACTAATGATATTATATCCTACATATTGAGCCCCCGTCGATACCCCCCCCGTCGTTAGAGAACTTGTATTACTCAAAGTCAGAATTCCTGGAGTTGCATTCGTATCATTTACTGTTAGAAGAGAATTTGGATTAGTTGAGATTCCAGCAATAGCGCCACTTAATGTCACATCAAATCCATTCGTATTAATGCTGCAGTACTGAGACTCACTAACATTCCTAGCAAAACTCAGCTCATTAGTCAGTGTCATAGAATCTGCAAAGGATAAAGTTCCAGCAACAGCTGCAAGAATATTACTACCTAAATTAGGGGCATTAATTTCCACAATGCCATCTACTATAAGTATATATCCAGTACCCGACATAACACTTAATGGGTATAAATTAACATTATTATATAGATAAAGTGATCCAGGACCATCTATCCCTGTGGACGCATATAGCCCCGAATAACTCGCTGTTGTTAAAGTAAGAGGGAGATCCGTCCCACCATATATTACACCATTCCCACCATCCGTACTCGTTATATCAATAGTACAATCAAGAGTTCCTCCAGCAGGAACACTAAAACTTCCACCGCTAAAGGTAATCGAACTAACATTAGCCATACTTTCCGGAGTTGCTTGAAGAGTAGTCAAACTATTTATCTGAAAACTAGTTCCACTTATAAACGCATTATTAGAATTACTTAAATATATAGTATTTGTATCAGATCCATTGTTATTAAATATAAAATTGCCCGAATAATTTGAAGAGATCTCAGCTCCAATCTCCACAAAACCACCATCAGTATAGTCATAGGTAATATACATATCACCAGCAGCAGCCGACATCTCCCATGCCGCATAATAAGCAGTACCCCCGTTAGCAGGGGAAGGAATATTTGAATTTAACGTGAGTGTAGGACCATCGCTAGTCCCTGACTCAAAAAATATACTATTGATTGTGACGCCGCATCCTGGGTCTGACGAAGAGCAGCCAACCGCAGCAGTACCGAATATAGTAGTTTTAATAGAACTACCAGATTCACATGTCGAACAAGTTACACAGTTAGTAGGTCCGGTATCACACTGATAGATGTAATAATCAGCTAATAGTTCAGATTTCCCCCCTAAGCTAAAACAAGCTAACGATGTAAGGAATATCGATTTGACATAAAAAGAAGATAGGCTCATAGCGTCCCTAAAAATTATAATAGATAAAACACAATCTACTCACTTTCATGAACATATTCAATGTTTTTCATTGAATACTAAAAAATTTACATAAAAGAACTGACGAAAAAAAAGCATACTGCTATACAAAAGCCTACCACCTTAATTAACCGGCTGTATTCATATATGAAAAATAAAGCGCCAAAACCTCCTGTTGTCTCTTGCGATCTTTGGCAAGAACTCTATAAGCAAGCTTCTCTTTATGAGGCATTACAACCTTGGAAATTTCTTAATGAAGATCAAATCTTTGCCTTTGCAGATCCTTCTTCTAAAACAATTGGATATTGTTGCGTACTCGGACGATGTGAAGAATTTTTAGGTCTATCTATCTATAGGGGAAGAGAAGGAATTGAAATGTATTTTCAGTTAAAACGAAGAGAAATCGACCCTAAAGGAATCGACATACTACATAAACATGACGCCCTAGTAGTAGAATTTACCCAAAACAAAAAAACGCTAGATAAAGAAGATCTTCTTGTCATAAAATCAATTAAACAACCAACTAACACAGGAAATGCACTTCCTTGTTTTAGAAGCTATCTACCTGGATTTAAGGGATGGTTTTTAACAGAAGAAGAAGTGAAATTCTTCACACTTGGCTTAAAATGCGCCCTTCAACATCTCAGTAAAGACATACACTCTTTTACTACCTTCAACATCAGTGATATGAAATGTCCCTTATATCTACCTACGCAAACAGATGCTGAGTCAACATGGGATACGACAGAGTATACGCTACCTCCCTTATGTAAAAAACCTACTACTCCTATTGCTTTAGATAGTCGAAAATTTGATGCTTTAAAAGAGACGAAACTTTGTCATGATAGCGCTTGGGAAGCTTCTATTATCAATACCCCCAATGTTCTTTCTGACCATTCACGCCCTTACCTAGCTAAAATTTGCATGATTGTACACCAAGACACTTCTCTTATTTTACAAATCAAGCCAGCTGCTCTAGGATGTGACTTAAAAGACTTTGTTTGTGAAGAGTTACTCACTACCATCCAAAAGCATAAACGCCTTCCTGGCGAGATTCTATTTAACGACCGTTGTTTACAAGAAGCCCTAAAGCCTCTTATGAAGGCACTTGGGATCCAAGGAACTTTAGTAGATATCTTGCCATCGACCCTTCCTGCGCAAGAAAGCTTGTTAGAATATATGCAATAGAACCTCTTTTTTTCACAAAAATCCAAAAAAAATGGATTTTTGTGACTTGTTCCGATCCATCTACTTGGATCAGCTCTCCAAAATGAGCTCTTTCGGAACATGATCCCTCGAATTGTTTCTACAGATATTTTGATTTTATGAGATTTAAAACCTTTTCCACAACATCCTTAAGTTATTACTTGTCAAAGAGATAACTCCATTCATTAAAAATTCTCCTTAAATACCTAATGAACTGATTCTCCTATATTACAAACCAGAAATTTTATTTTCTATCCAACAACTGTCAAGTAATTAATTTACTAAAAATCAAATTAATGCTATAATAAACTACTTAATATAATTATAGAGGCTTTATTTTGATAAAAAACACTCATTTAAAATCAGAAGATGATTTGTCTGAAATTAGTTTTAATCCTATCCAACCGGACATTAAGTCACGCTTTAGCTCATCCCTAGAAGAAATGATTTTTCGAATTAACTCCCCAACAGAAGACAGATCTTTATCAACACAGAGCTTTGTTCAAAAAAATATCACCCCTGGATTTGTTTCACCCTCAAAAGAAGAATGCTTAACAGCTTTAGGGAGAACAAGCACCGAAAGCTTACCTAGCGAAAAGATGGAAGAAATTGTTGCAAAATGGGATAAACAAAAAGTTCGAGAGGAGAAAATAGAAACGATTGCTCAAAGAGTGCACTCTTCTTCCCCATTCCCTATAGAAGAAGCTAAGTCTTTAGTTAGACGAGCCTTTTCTTTTGAAAAGGGAACAATTTCTCGCCAAGATTCTAGCCTGATAGTCGGCCGCCTAAATTCTGGCGAAGTAATTATAGGAGAGAAAGCTCCCTCGGCTCTAGCTGACGGGGCAAATGTTAATGTTTATGAGGTAACAGATTTCGCAGCTACTGCCGAAAAGGTCAACCACTTTGTCCTTAAAATACAAAAATACAGGAGTGAAAGCGGACTTTCTCAGGAAGATGAACTTTTAAATATAGCTCACGAAGGAGCCTGTTCTCCCCATATAATTTCTCCTCTAGAAGGAAGAGTTATAGATCGCTTAAGCTTAAACATCTCCGAAGCTCTCCAAAAAAAAGAAGGGAGAGATATGATTGATTTATTTAACGCCCGTGATCTTTATCCTATGCCTCCCGTGGAAATTATTTGGCAAGGAGTTCGAGAAGCTCGATTTCGATTAAGAGAAAAAGGTATTATTCATTTAGATAACAAACTAGAGAATTTAGTCGTTTCTTTAGATGGGCAAACCGTAAAAATGATTGATCTCGATAAAGCTTTTTTAAAGACAACTATTCCCCAAAATATAGAGACAACCAGGGAGATAACACCTATGGAGGGCATGTTCTGGATAAAAACTCTTCTTCATGCAAGAGTCCTTTTAAAGCTAGCCCAAGACAACCCAACAAGAGTTACGACAGAAGCAAAGACTTGGCTTAAGAATATCAAAACTATATTAGCAGAAGGTAGCGACTTAAAACTTCAACCGCTACTCGAGAAAGAATTCTATGACACAGCAGAAAAAATCGAAAACTTTCACGATGGATTACTAGTTTGGAGATATGTAAACGTTATGAATGGCGGAGTTGCCGAAGTTCCTTTCGGAAAGCATTTTACTACACAAGAAACCTGGTTCCAAAAAGCAGTTAGCAGCACAGGGAGGGTTTTTCCATTTTTAGAGCCTAAAAACTTCGAAAGCCAGGCTCCAGAAATTAAAGAAGCGATTACAACGCTTCTGGATCCATCGCCTTTTTTACGTATATTCAATAAAGCCAAATTGCTAGATGAGAATTTTGATCTTCGATTTAAAGGTTAGACTCAAGAACCTTCCCATTGAGTGAATTTCTTTTTATAAGAAGAAATCTTGCGTCTAAGGGCTCCTTCTATATCAACACCTGATTTTTCTGCTATTTGAATGAGCCTGAGAAGATCTTCTGCTATCTCTTCTTCCTCTTTGATCTCATTATTTTCCAAAAAGTCAAATTTTGTTCTCTCAAATACTTTAACCATTTTTTGTGCTTTGCTCAAAGTAGGAAGCTGATCTGGAATTCCATCTAGAGCGCTCACTCGATGCTCTTTTCCTTTTTCTTCTTGTTTAATCAGATTCCAATTTCTGACAATTTCTTCTTCTGTTGCAGACCCTATAGACCCAAAAACATGAGGGTGTCTACGAATTAACTTATCTTTGACACTATTGATGATCTCTTGCACAGTAAATCGACCGTCTTTTTCAGCAATCTTTGCATAAAAAATTACTGTATACAGCAAGTCTCCCAACTCCTCTACAATCTCTTCATCGTTTTGCCCATCTACAGCCTCTACAACTTCATGCGCTTCTTCTAGCACATAAGGCTGCAAAGAAAAAAAGGTTTGTTTATGATCCCAAGGACATCCATTAGGTCCATGCAATCGATTAGCGACCTCTAAAAGCTCGTCAAATTCTTTCATACAATCTCCTTAAATTTCCCATCCCATTTCAAAGAAAGGCTCTTTAATGCATTATTAAAATCTGCAGGAATAGGTGCTGTTAATTCTATATTTTCTTGCGTGAAGGGATGGGTAAAAGACAATTTCCAGGCATGTAAAAGGTGTCTTTTAGGTTCATAGGAACATAGAAAAGCTTTTTTTGCATATTGACTATCCCCTAAAATAGGATGATTGAGCTCACTTAAGTGAACTCGAATTTGATGAGTCCTGCCTGTTTTCAAATCACAAAGGAGTAAAGAGCTATCTTTACTCTGAGCTAAAAGATGATAATGCGTAACAGCCCTCATACCCTCTTTTTCAGGAACCGATCCATAAAGAGTCTGCCCTTGATATCCCCCTTTTTTTCCTAAAAAGTTATCAATGACTCCCCTTTTACAAGAAAGCTTCCCCTCAACAATAGCAAGATACAACTTGCTAATAGACCTCGTTGAAAAAAGTTTTTTAGCAGCTTCTTCTGCTTTTGAATTTTTAGCTAGCAACACCAGCCCGGAAGTATCCTTATCCAGTCGATGTACAGGCCTCCATAGATTCGCTTTTGAACCCAAGTATTTTATAAACTCTTCAGGCAAACAAACGATACCAAAAGATTTATCTACTACTACAAAATCCTCATCTTGGTAACAAATTGTGATCGTAAGATCTTCTTTTTCTAAAGAAGAAAATACAAACTCTACTTCTTCTCCTTGAGAAAGCTTTCTTGAAGAAAAAGACTCTATCTTCCCCCCTACCTTACAGGCTTTCAAGGCAATTGCCTGCTTAAGGCTTTTCGTAGAGTAAGCCCCCTTGCTTTTTTCTTTTAAAAAAGCAAGAAGGCTCATCCCATGTTCCTCTAAAGACACAACATATTTCATGAATTACAAATTTTCCACAAAAGAGAGAATAAGCTTTACCCCAACCCCTGTTGCAAAGGAAGGATAGTAAGGATTAGTCTCAGAAAGGTAAGCCGTTCCTGCTATATCAAGATGAGCCCAAGGAGTCTTTTTCTCAATAAACTGCTGTAAGAAAATAGCACCCATACAAGGAGAAGCTTTTCTCCCTGTAGAAGAATTCTTTATATCAGCTATCGTCGACTTTAGAGCCTTTGCATATTCAGGATATAAAGGCATTTCCCATACTCTTTCTCCTGTAGCCTCTGCAGCCTGTTCCAACTGCTTTGTCATCTTAGGCTCATTGCAAAAAAGACCTGAAGCCTCTTCCCCTATAGCAACAACAATCCCACCCGTTAAGGTAGCTAAGTCAATGATCCGACTAGGAGAGTGATGTTTTTGTACATAAGAAAAAGCATCTGCTAATACAAGCCTTCCCTCAGCATCTGTATTGCTGATTTCTACACTCTTTCCACTATGACTGATATATACATCTCCCGGCTTATAAGCCTTTGCACTAATTGCATTTTCTGCCGTAGCGATGACTCCAATAATATTTTTCTTGATTTGCAAGGAAGCCGCAGCCTGGATAATCCCTAAAACAGCAGCAGCACCAGCCATATCAATTCTCATGGATTCAATGCCACCCGTTGGTTTAAGATTAAGCCCTCCCGTGTCAAAGGTAATACCCTTTCCAACAACTGCTGTTGTATCCGTTTTCTTAGGATCTCCTTTATAGCTTATTATAATCAAAGCAGGATCTTGATCAGCTCCTCTATTAACAGCTAAAAGAAGCCCCATTTTTTCTTTTTCAAGCTCTTTTTTTCCTAAAACCTCACACTGAACAGCTGGGTATTTATCTGCAAGCCGCTTTGCTATTGCAACAAGATCTTGCGCTTTAGTTTCATCGGCATTGCGATTAACAAGAGCTCTTGTTAGATCCACAGATTCCATTAAAAGAAGATGTTTATCAATTAATACTTGTTGCTTTTTCTCTCCTCCAATCAAACTCACTTTTGTCAGCAACACTGTGGGGTGCTCTTTAAGAAGCTCTCTCTTCGATTCATCAAAAGAATAGTTTGCCATACAAATAGCATCTACAATAGCCACTAATTTATCATCTTCTATCGATTCAGGTAGAAAGACATTGATCGAAGTGATTTTCTTCTTATGACAAAAGCTTGTTACAACAGCAAAAGCTTTGCGTAAGGAAGCAAGAGAGCCGTTGGATTTTTTTCCAAGCCCTAGAAGGATAACTTTTTTTTCTACCCCTTCTAACGTATACGAATAATTAATCTCAGCAACATCTGCCTTAAAATCTTCTTCGATTAAAGCTAAAAGAGCCTTATCCATACCTGTCTTAGAAAAGGCAGGTACAGGTTTTTTTTCCTCTTCCCAATAAGGTAAAATCAAAGCTTCAGCAGGCTTTCTTTTCCCTGCAACGGATACAATCTGTACTTGCATAGTTTCTCCTAAAAAGGCATTTCCTCATCACCAAACGGAAGATCCATCTTACCTTGTCCGATAGAAGCATCGGATGTCGAATACACAGATTCTGCTTCAGCGGCAAGGGCTGACATATGAGAATTGGAATTAGATTGTGTATGTGCGCTTTGAGAATCTGATTTGCCAAATGGGCTAAAAAGAAGGTTTGTCGCCGTAATGTTCATAGAAATTTGAGGTCTTCCTTCCTTATCTGTAAAGATCTCAGGCTTATTTAATTCTCCAAAGACGATAATAGAGCTTCCTTTTTTAAAATAAGTGATCATCTTATCAAATTGCTCTCCCCAGATAGTAACTCTCCACCAAATAGTCTCTTCTTTACGCGCTTTAGCGCCAACTCGTAATGTTGTAACCTTTTGCCCAGATGATGTAAAACGAACTTCTGGATCTGCTCCTAAATGCCCTGCAATGATTGTTTGATTCATAATTTGCCAGCGAAAACCGCCGCTCCCTTAAATTTTGGTCATAGTTTATTGAATACTGTTCATTATTTCCAACCACCAGCTTAATTGCAAGCTCTCACTTTATCATCGCTTATATTCTAGCAATATATTTTTCAAGCAACTGTTAATATTCATTGAAATATAATATTAAAATCGCTAACATCTTTATTATATTTATTTATGATAAGAAAAATAATGACATTTACAAAAAATAAATTTCTCTTTTTTATCACAATTGTAATGCTATTAATTTTCAATGCTTACATTTCTAGCTCAATTCATCAAAAAACTACAATAACTTCAACATTCCATACAGAAAAACCCTTTGCTAAACCCATCCTCTCCCCCTTTGCTGTTTTACAACAAGAAACCCACATTTTACGAATCGAGCCTAATCCCTTTACTAGATTTGTCATAAAAATCATATCTTCGCTAAAAAGCCCTAGATTTCATCTGTCTCTTTTTAATCTCTCAAGTCTTTGCCGATCTGCTTGTCCAAGCAATAGACTCTATCCAAAGTTTTTGGTGCTAGAGTGTTCTTATCAATTTCTTCGATTATCTATCTTAAAATCTCAAAGCCACCCACCCACATTGTTTTTTTAATAATTATAAAAAATAATTTTTAAATAAAAAAAACAATGGAGTATTTTATGTGTATATGTTTTCAAAACCAAAAAACTCAAATCAGACAAGACGATCTTATCCCTCTTCCAAAAGAACCGGAAGAATCTTGGTGTTCCAAAAGAATACAAAAAAACATAACCTCAGCTTGCTTAGCAGGGATAATTTCAGGAGGAGGATCTCTTGCGGCCGGTCTCATTCCGACCACCACAGGAATAGTCCTAGGATCCCTTACCTCAGGCTTTGCTAATGGACTGGGCGTCGTTTTGAGTTGGGAGATAGAAGACCCTCAAAGAAGAGCAATGGAAAATCAAATTAGATTGCTAGAACAACAACACATGATGAATAATAAAAAAATATTAGAGCTTGAAAACTCCATGGAACATTTCAAATCTAGAATAGAAGCACTTTCAAAATAAAATCAATTCGACCTGAGAAACCTCTTCTCAGGTCTCTTTTTAATCAATAAGTGCATATAGACTCTTTTTTTGCTCCTCAGGAACTAAAGACACAACATCATATAGAGGCCTAAAAGCAAGCCTACCTATTCTAGAAGTATTTTGCGTAGAAAACCGAATCCCATAAGGAGACTTGGGATGCAGATCTAAAAAAAGCTGCAAGCTTTTTAAGGTTCTTTTATCTCCCTCTCTCACTTCAATAGGAATAATGCTCTCTTTATATTTAATGCAAAAATCAACTTCTGCCTGACTTTGCCTTTCTTCCTTTTTCCAATAATATAGCTCCATCTTTCTATGGGGATTAGAGTAAGCAAGAAACTCTCCTCCTAAAAAATTTTCTAAAAAACCTAATCTATTTAAGAATTCCTTCTCTGGATGTAAAAACCAAGGCTTCAGATCTAACCCTAAAATAGATTGGGAGAGCGCCACATCTACAAATCCCACCTTAAACCAGTCTGAATGGCACTGCCCTCCCAAAGGTAAGCTTTTTGCTGTTGTATGATGAACCTTATAGACAACGTTCGCCGCACAAAGCAAATCCAATCCTTGCGTCAATTCTCTTTTTTTGTACTCTTTATGAATCTTTGTATATTTAAATTGTTTCCCTGTCTGACGGGGAATTTCATTGAAAAGCTCCTTCACATACTTAATCTGATGATCTTTACAGTATTTATAAAAGTCTTGACGATATCTATCTAAAATACCTTGATACAAGGAAAAACAAAGCCTTGGATTCTTCGATTTAACAAAGCAGGAAACAACTTCTGGCATGCCACCGATTGCCAGGTACTTACCTAATATTTCAAGCATCTTTTGATGCTTTTCTTCTATAAAAGGTTCATCTTCTGTATGATCTAAAATAGTTTTTGCTAATTCCTCATGCCCGTCTGCTACTAAAAACTCAAAAAAAGAAAGAGGATAACAATAAAGACTTTCAATTTTTCCTGCAGGAATCCCTATTTTTTCAATGGCAAAATTTAAAAATGATCCTGTGGCAATAACATGTAACGAAGGGATCTTTTCAAAAAAAAGCTTAAGAGACTGAAGCACGGCTGGACACTCTTGAATTTCATCAAAAAAAAGAAGAGTATTTCCTGAAGTAATATCTACATCTAGCAATAAATTAAGTTCTTGAATGATCAAATTTGGCTCTACAGTTTTCTCGAAAATTCTCTTTGCGTTTTTATCTTGAGCAAAGTTAACTTCAACAAATCTTTCAAAAGTCTTCCCCAATCGCTGAACAGAAAAGGTCTTTCCCACCTGACTAGCTCCTCGTAATAAGAGCGGTTTTCTAAAAGGGTTTTCTTTCCATTCCTTCAAATACCAATCCATGATTCTTTTCATATTGCCCCATAAAACAAACATTCACAACCGAAAATACACCCATATTTTAAACACAAACGACAAAAAACTTGCAATACATTTGTTTTGAACAATGAAAATTAAACTTCACAAACAAAGGTATTCCTTGCAAAAAAAACCCACTCCCTTCACCCTTACCTTTTACCTAATAAAAAGGCCTAAGACCTATGACAATCCCCCTGAAAATCTCCGGCTTTGCCGACTACTCTGAAAAAGAAAATCGTTTATTTTCTCATTGGAAAAAAACCTTAGAAGACACTTATCGCCTATTTGGATTCATGGGGTTTAATCCAAGACCTGTCGAGTCCATAGCAGCCCTTCAATTAAAAGGGGGAGTTGCTCATCAAATCTATACTTTAGGCAGACTTCAAGACGGAACGATGACTGATCTAGCGCTCCCCTTTGATAGAACTATACCACTAGCGGTCTACGTAGCCTCAAGACGTCACGAACTCGTCTACCCTTTTAAACGCTTTGACATCTCTCACTCTTTTAGAGGAGAGCGTCCTCAAGCAGGTCGCTCTAGAGGCTTTATTCAAGCCGATATTGACATCATAGACGAAAACCTAACCCTTCTCAGCGAGGTGGAGTGCTTAACAGCACTTGTTACTGCACTAAAAAAACTGCACATCCCTTCTTTCATAATCTATCTTAACCATCTGAGCATTCCTAAAGCTCTTATGCTTGACATGGGCTTTACAGAAGAAAACCTCCCAGAAGCTCTTCGGATCGTGGATAAAATGGATAAAATAGGGTTGGACAAAGTCAAAGAAGAGCTAACAGCTCTTTTCCCCTTAACAAATCTTTCAAAACTTTCCCTTCTAGAATTTAAAGGTAGCTTTGCAGATTTTTTAAAACTTTGTCCTAAAGATCTACCCGGCCTTTCTGCCATGCAAGAAATCTTAGATTTTTTAGAAAAAAGCCAAATCAACCTCGATCTTTTTGGTTTTTGTCCTGGCATGGTTCGAGGCCTTGACTACTATACCGGAATTGTCTTTGAAACATTTTTTCAAGAGTACTCAGCTTTTGGAAGCATAGCAAGCGGCGGAAGATACAATAAATTAATCGATAGCATTATAGAAGAAGATACAAAATTAGAGGGCTTTGGAATCTCTATTGGATTAACTCGTCTTTTTGATGTGTTAAAAAAACAAAAGATCCTACCCTCCTTTCCTACCCCTCCTGCACAAATTCTGGTCGCCTATAGAGAACCTAAATTACAACTGCAAGCCGTCCTTGCCACCCATCTTTTACGAGAGTCTGGCTTATCTACAGATCTTTACTGTGGTAAGTCCCCTATTGGCAAACAACTTACCTATGCAGACAAAAAAGAAATTTCTCACGTGTTTATGGTGATGGGAGAAAGTTTTGTGATTAAAAATCTCAAAACAGGAGAACAGACTCCAGATATCACCTCTTTAGAAATAGCCGTACAAACGGCCTTAGACTATTTTCAACCTTGTATTTAGGAGTATATATATATGAATATTCGTCATGGCTTAGCTATAGCGATTAGTGGTACGCTTTGGATGGCTATAGGAATTCTTCTGCTTCTTAAGGGCTTTTCCTATTTACTGCACCCATCTCCAGACATCACCCCATCCCTTCTTCCTTACTTAGGCAAATCGGATCAAGCTCCTTTAATCTTAGTCAGCGTCGGCCTTCTTATAGGTTTTATTAAAGGAAGTCTTATATTAGCAAAAACAGCCACTCGTGTGATAAAAAAAATAGAGTCTCTTCCCAACCCTTGCTCTATTCTATCTGTTTACAGCCCAGCTTACCTCTTACTCCTTGCCTCTATGGTTTTTTTAGGAATGTTATTTAAATGGCTTCCTCTCGCCTATGACATAAAAGGGGTTATTGATATAGCAATTGGATCCGCCTTAATAAATGGATCTGCTTTTTACTTTCGACACTTCGCTGACGCTCGAAGAAAAAAGCTAGAAAAACCTTAGCCATTAAGGCTGTTTCACAAAACAGCCTTAAGATATGCAATACTATATCAAAAACCAGTTCTGATATAGTATTGTATATCGAATCAATCGTCATTCCGCGGCACCTCCCTAACTCAATACACTGTCAAACTGCCTCTAGCAAGTTATCAATCTCCCTCACTAGTCAGATATTATAATAGGAAGCTTATCTTTAGATCTAAGCCCAATGAAAGATTTTTTTAGGGGGTTTACAGGACAGTTATTAACAACCGCTTCTAACTCATAATCAACATATTAATATGTTCATAAAAAGCAAAAAGAAACTATCTTTATTAAATATTAATCTTTACTTCTGCTGATTTTAAAATTATATTAATGTTTATAGCATTAATTAATAACTAAGGAGAGAAGTTATGGATAAGCATCCGCATGAAAAATTCATGAAAAGAGCGATCGAGCTCAGCCGTCTTGCTGGAATTGAGAAAAAAACTGGAGGCGTTTTTGGCGCCGTGATTGTAAAAGATGGGGAAATCATTGCTGAGGGATATAATCGAGTTGTGGGAGACAATGACGCAACATGTCACGCTGAAATAGATGCTATCCGTAAAGCTGGGAAAAAACTTGGTAACCCCCTTCTTGAAGGCTGCGTACTATACACAAGCGCCTTTTGTTGTCCCATGTGCCTTTGTGGAGCCTACTGGGCTCATATCAAAGAAATCTATTATGCTGCAACTGTTGAAGACTCTATGGAGTATGGAGATTTCTTGGACCTAGACTATTACGCAGAAATGAAAAAAGAAATTAAAGATCGCAAAATCAAATGTTCTGAATTTATGAGAAAAGAAGCTGTGGTAGTTTGGAAAGAATTTTCTGAAATGCCAGATCGCGCTAAGTATTAACCTATAGAAAAAAGGACCAGAATATTCTGGTCCTTTTTCATTTAGAACTACTATTTGTTAGTTTTTGCAAAAGTTTCTTTCACAAAATAAGAACAAAATATTGAAATAAGAAGACTGGCTGGAAGAACCCAGAGGTAAGTGAAGTAACTTACCGATGCTGTCGTAATAAAAAACTGAGGAAGAAATAAAAGGATCGTATTAAATACAAATACGCAGGTATTAATCAATCCCAATGCAACAGCTCGAGTATTGCTAGAGGATATCTCACTAATACTTGTGTAATAAAGCATAGATCCAGATAAGAAAAATCCAATAAAAAATCCAACAGTCTTACTAGGTATATAGGTATCAACGTTAAAATGAGGCAAATAAAGTCCCATAAGTAAAAAAATTGTCCCTAAAACAACCGACATATGAATAATCAACTTTCTCGACTTAACTTTATTAGATACCCATCCTAAGAAAGGCGTTCCAATACCAATACCAGCAAAAACCATCCCACTTACAATTAAAGCCTCTTCTATGCTCACTGAAAAGTGCTTTTGAACGTGCATATACCAAAAGCTTGCATAGGCGGCAAGAACTCCAAAAGAAGTTGCTCCCGCAACAGAACATAACCATATCTGTTTATCCTTAAGAACCATACCCATACTTTTTCCAAAAGAAATTGCCTGCTTAACTTTGATAGAGCTGGGACTTTTTACGAAAATTGCGATCAATACAAATAGTATAAATCCAAATATGGAAAATTCTTGATAGATTGTTTTCCAAGAAACAGATTCTAAGGCTTGCACTAAATAATAATGAATGAAAGCACTCAAGACGCAAGAAATTGTTTGCGTCAACCCAAATAAAATAGGAAAAATCTTAGGAGCAAACCATTGCCCTATGAGTTTTCCAACAGCAATAAAAGCAAAAGAAGCTCCTATGCCCTGAACAAAGTTAGAAAGAGCAAACAAAGATAATGAAGAAGAATAAGAAAGGGTGAAATTTCCTAAAGCAAGTAAAAAAACACCACTGCTTACAACAACTTTTATCGGAAAACGATCCAACAAATACCCGCCCGGAATCTGCATGCAGGCAAAGCCCAAAATAAAAGACCCTACAGCAAATGCAGCCCCCATGTCTGAGAGTTGCAAATAACTTTTAATAGTATCACCAAAAACAGCGCCTGCTGTATTAAGAAAGAAGGCGTAGACGACAAATAAGGTTACGATAAACCAAATGAACAACCCTTTAATATTTTTTCCCATGACAACCCTTTTTAAAAAAATCAATATTAACCACGTGTTACCAACTAATGTTATTATAAGCAATTTAAATTATCAGAAGGAAAATCCATGCGTAACTTCCACGATCCGTTAGATGTCCTTATTATAGGAGGTGGCTATTCAGGGCTATCTTGCGCTCTCACCTTACAAAAAAACAAAAAAAACTTCCTACTCTTAGAAGCTTCAGCCCATGCCGGGGGTCGCGCTTTAGAGCAGGTCCTCGATAACAACTTCCGATTGGAGCTTGGAGGACAATATATCGCGCCTCCTCAGAAACGAGTTACACAACTTATTAAAGACATGGGACTTCAAACCTATCAAGCCTGGGGTCAAGGCAATCATTTTTTTCTTTATGAAGAAAAAGTAGGCACATATCAAAACTCCCCAATAGAATGCTTGGGAACTCTTTTACAAAACAAACTAGTTCAGCTTGAAATAGAAAAAGCCTTAGCGCTCCTTTCTGAAATGTTCAAAGACATCTCCCCTTCTGCTCCTTGGGAATCTAAAAATAGTGAACTTTGGGATGGAATGACTTTTCAGACATGGATCAACTCTGAGCTAACAACATTTCCGGCTAAACAATTTTTTAGATTTATGACTAATCAAGGCTTCTCTACAGAACCTGAGCAAGTATCTCTTCTGCAAATGCTTTGGTTTTTTAAAACAAGCCATGGACTACCTCCTTGGGCCTTAGGCGGAGGTCAAGCTAACCGTGTCGAAGGCGGTACAGGTCTTGTAGCCCTGAAAATGGCCGAAAAAATCCAGGACAAAATTAAATATAAAGAACCTGTTTTTAAAATTGTACAACAAGATGACTTTGCACTCATCTATACTGAGAAAACAATCTACAAGGCAAAATCTGTGATTGTCTGCGTACCTTCTCAACTCATCTCATCTATCCACTATGAACCTGGACTCCCCCCTGATCTTCACCGCTCTTTTTCTTCCCTACAAACAGGAAACTCTATGAAAGTTCAAGCTGTTTATACAAAGCCCTTTTGGCGTGATAAGAATTTTTCAGGAAATGGTATTTCTTACAATGGAATTCCAACTTTTACCTATGACAATAGTGGAAAAGATGGATCTCCAGGAGTTTTATTAGGATTTATAACAGCTGGCCAAGCAACTAAATGGAACCGTCAATCTAAAAAAGAGAGAAAAGAAGCCGTCCTAAATACTTGGGCTTCTATATTTGGACCTGAAATTCTACAGCCCTTAGATTATATAGAACAAGATTGGCTTCAAGAACCTTATATCCGAGGAGGCCATGGATGTCATTTCCCTCCGGGAGTATGGAAAGAGCTTGGCCCAGCATTAGGCAAGGAGCATATGCCCCATTTTGGAAAGATAACCTTTGCCTCTTCTGATATTGCAAAAGACTGGAACGGCTATCTAGAAGGGGCTCTTTATGCAGGAGAGCAAGCTGCTATAGAAGCCTCTTTAAAATAGAGTCATCATCTGAATCGTTCCGACCCAGGTTTGGGGCAGATCATTGCCTCCTCCTGGGGTCGGAATATAAGTGATGACAGGTTCTAGGTATGTTGAGCAAAAAAGATGTGCCTGATAGTACCCTTGCAACATGAGTTCGCTTGACCTTGTAAAAAATCTATGATTTAGCTCAGACCAAACAAGCCCCATCCCAAAAGAATCTTTTGGACGAGTTAAAGCAAAGGCTGTCAATCCAAAGCCTACAAACTTATTCATCGGCAACGTTTTAGCATGGTTCGCTCCAAGCTGCCAAAAAAGACTAATACCACTATTATCTATTGTAGGACGCTGAAACCAAAGACGTTGAGCCCCAAAAATATATAAACCCTGAGCTCCACTTTGCTCTACCATCACAGGGATTGGAACAAGTAGCGGCTGACCCATTTCATCCACTGTCTGCAGTTTCAGTGTCGGAGCTGATAATTTACCCGTTTGAACCCATCCACCTAAAGCGATATTTCCAGGTTTCCCCTGACTTCCCGCCATCCAACTAACCCCTGTTTCTCCAGCATACAAGTAATATCCATTAAAATGAGGCCCCTTAAGACCTGTCTGTGACCCTCTTGCCAAATTCCCATCATAAGCTCCTAAAGAAACATAATAATTGTTAAAAGGGGCAATATTGACAGTAACTCCATACGCTGAGTTGTAATAGCCTGGCATAACTCCGATGTTGATAGGGTTATTAAAAACAGGAGTATATAAAAGACCAGAAACCGATGGAATATCTTTTGCTTTATCTTGAACGTGAACTGGTAAAAGCACATTGTTAAAGTCATAGGTAGGAATAGTTTTTCCAACACGAACTACAAGTTTATTATCGATAAATGTTTGGCGAAACCATATTTCATATAGCTCTGTACGGTTATAAGGAGGTAGTACCGACATTGAATCAACCCCCTGTACAGATCCTGCCCTTTCATTAGAATTCATCCCATTAAATTGTAAAAAGGCAACTCCTACCGATCCACCTTTCCAGAGCTTTAGTTTCTCAATATCGAGGTCAATACCAAGGACCCCTACGTTATTACCACTCCATCTACCTAGGTCTGCACCCCCAGTCATTATAACGTTTCCATCAGCTAGCCAAACCCCTCCTATTCTAACAGGAGTTTCTTCATTGCCATTGAGGAGAAATTTACCAAGTTCTCCCGTACCCGGAAAAATATTCACCGTACTGGGGTTAGTACTAACGCCAAGACCTTCTATTAAAACTCTCTCTTCTGGAGCCGCTGCTAAAGACTCTTTTGCCTCTTCAGAACAACTACAAACACGAAAAAAAGCCATTAAAGAGAAAATCTGTCGAATGTGTTTATTCATAAAAACCTTTCCATAGCGGGTACGATTGTCCAAAATCAACTATATATAGTTTTTTTATAAACTATATTGTAAAAAATTAGCACCTATTTTCTTTGAAGAACTCAATTTAGGTAGGCTTTGCCTCTTTCTTCGGAAAATGGTAGATCATTTATGATAATTGGATCCTTTTTGAATCTCTGCTGCGCGATAAATCTGTTCTATTAATAGCAAACGAATCATCTGATGTGTGAATGTCATCTTAGAAAAACTTAAAGTAGCATAAGCCTTGGTTAAAAGCTCTGGGGCAATCCCTTCAGCTCCCCCTATTAAAAAAGAAAGCCTACTTCCCAATTTCTCTAGCCAGTTATGTAGTTGAGAGGAGAACTCTTCACTTGTAAATTGCCTAGCTTCTGGAGTTAGCGCTATAAAAGGGATTTGCTCTAGTAAAGGAGCTAACTGCTCTGACTTTTTTACAAAAACCCATTTAATCTCTATAAGCGACTGAAGCCTCATCTCATACTCTGATGTAGCTTCTAAAAGCCAAGACTCCTTAGTTTTTCCCACAGAAAAAATAGTAATTTTATACATAGATTCACCACCTTACGCTCCCAAAAGGATACGAAATTTACAAGAAAACTCCTATTAAAAAAAATATCGCCCTGTTACATTCTTAAGTAAAAAAAAGGAAAATCCATGCTTAATTTTATCTTTTGGGACCCGGCAAGAGAGATGTTTTCCTTTAACCTTCCCTTTTTAGAAAGACCTATCCTCTGGTACGGCTTTTTCTTTGCTTTAGGCTTTCTCTTAGGATACTTTCTCCTCGTCTACCTGCTTAAGCGATTTGTCCCCTCTAAGATAGCTAAAGATCTTGCTGAACGAGCTCTTGTCTACGGAGTCATCGGAGTTATTGTAGGAGCAAGACTTGGCGATGTCCTATTTTATCAAGATTGGCATACACTGCGATTACATCCCTGGACCATCCTTCAACCTTGGCAAGGAGGACTTGCAAGTCATGGCGGAGCCCTAGGACTCGTTATTGCTTTCGCCTTTTTCTTTAAAAAAGAAAAAGCCCGACTCCCCGACCTTTCCTTTCTTGGATTTTTAGATTTTATTTGTTTGCCCGCAGCCATTATCGGAGGGTTCATACGAATCGGTAATTTCTTCAACCAAGAAATCTTAGGAACGCCAACTACTCTCCCCATTGGAATAGTCTTTGGACACCCGGCTGATGGAAGCCTTCCCTTAGCTAGACATCCAGTTCAGCTCTATGAAGCCTCTTTCTATTTTCTATTAGCCCTTATATTCTTTATCCGCAAAAAAGATCTTGGAACCAAAAGACAAGGAAGGACTCTAGGTCTTTTCCTTACCCTTGTTTTTGGATTCCGATTCCTTATAGAATATGTGAAAACAGAACAAAGCGTTCTCATGGGAACGCAAGACTTACTCACCATGGGACAGATTCTTAGCGTTCCCTTTTTCCTAGCGGGACTATTTCTTCTTTATAAAACAAAAAAAGCCCGCTAGACCCAAACCAACCAAGATTGTGCAGGTTCTACTCTTCTAGTGGTACTTATCACCTGACTTCTTTGAGAAGCTTAAACATCAGAATGGAGTAGAGCGCTGAAATCGATGATTTTGGCAAAAAAACCACTTTCTATCACTTCCTTGTGTACTCCACATACGTGAATCAAGACCGGATAAAATGAAAAGTGTTTGGGGATTTTTAACCGTTTCATTTTTTCTTTCATAACAGAAAGGATTTCTATTCCTATCGGCTTTTGGGAAAATTTTATCTCGCAGATGTATAAGAAATGATGGGCCGTCTGAATCATATAATCAATTTGACAGCCAGCTTGAGTTTTTGTGGCGTGTTGAAAATAGGGGTTATCAAAAATAATGGTCTCAGGGAAGAGTTGAAGGATTTTTTGTATAGACTTTCGATTGTGCAACACTAAATTTTCAAATTGTAATCCCATAATCGTTTCCCAGCCGGGCAAACTGAGAATTGATCTGTTGGTAAACAGATCCAACTCTATTTTATGTTTGTTTGGTTTGATCCATTTTAGGTAAAATCTGATATAATTATCTTTTAGTCTAAATTTGCTTAATTTTGATTCTTTTCCTTCTTTGATAGACCAAGAATAATCTCTCGTTAGGAATCCGGATAAAATCAGATTCTCTAAACAAATAGAGGCTTTTCCGCTTTTTTTGATATCCAGCGTTGTATAGATATCGGTAAGCTCTTGAGCTGAATCCAAAAGAGAATGGGTAAATTTTTCATAGATTTCACTTTTTCGTTGGAATAAATCAGCAAAAATATGCCGAAATTCATCGAATAAAAAGCCTTCTTTTTGAAAACAAAGACGACGAATATTTTCTTCTGCGGGCATAGAAGGGTTAATCTCCTCAAGATACCGAGGAACGCCTCCTGTTACGCTTAAAACTTTTAGTTTATCATACGCGGCTACATGACTTCCCGATGTTCCCCAAAATAGATTACATTGAGATAACGAAAGTTCTGCTAGAGTTATATTCAAAGAAATGCGTCCTAAAAAAGCTGAACTATTAAGAATTTCTTTTTCAATCCAACTTGAAATAGAGCCACATAAGACTAAAATAAGAGCTGGATTTCTTTTAAAGTGAAGATCCCAAGCACTTTTTAATTTACCTAGGAAGTCGGAATCTTTACTGCCCATCCATGAAATTTCATCTAGTAAGATTAGAGTTCGTCCTTGCTGGGTATAGGAAGCTAACTGTCTAAAAATATGTCCCCAATCATCGGCTGCTACCCCTACGATGTCTAGATCCGCCATTTGTGCAACAAAATCTTCTCTTTCTGACCTTGCAGTTGTTTTTTTAGTAGGAAATAACCCTGTAAAAGAAAATATCCGAATTCCAGTTTTCCTAGCGAATTCTTCTACAAGACGACTTTTTCCAATTCGTCTTCTTCCCTTAATAACAACAAGACTTGCTATGTTCTTATCTAAGAGTCCATTCAGAAGGTTAAGTTCTTTTTCTCTACCATGAAACATCGATCTTTCTCCTGGTGTATTAATTGTATAATATAACAATTAGATCACTAAATCAATAAAATTCATTTTGGTGACCTGATTTTGGCACCAAGAAAGTGGTCACCAAATCGTAAAAATCATAATTTTGTGATCTATTTTACCGTTAAAACTATCAGATTAAGTGACTGCTCTATTTTCTGAATATTTTTCAATTAAGAAGTGAGGAGGTGGATGCAAATAACTCCATAGCTTTTTTTACAGGAGCGTAACTTTCTCGATGAATAGGACAAGGCCCCAGTCTCATAAGAATCTCTCGATGAGCTGCGGTTGGATACCCTTTATGCTTAGCAAAACCATACTCAGGCCATTTAGCGTCATACTCGAGCATGATTTCATCTCTTTTAACCTTGGCTAGGATAGAAGCAGCTCCAATGCTATAAGAAAGGCTATCTCCCTGGACAACCCCTTTTGAAGGAATAGGGAATAGAGGACATTGATTACCATCAACAAGAACAAAATCGGGCTGAGTCTTCAAAAAAGCTATAGCCTCTTGCATTCCTTTCAATGTAGCTTGCAAAATATTGATCTGATCGATGATTTCTTTTTCTATAATAACAATAGAAAAAATGATATCAGGATGGGATGTGATTTGCTTATAAAGACTTTCTCTTTTTGTAGAGGAAAGCTTTTTGCTATCATCAATCCCCTGAAAGACAAGCTTCTCGGGTAGAATACAGGCTGCCACGACAAGAGGTCCAGCTATTGGACCTCTACCCGCTTCATCTACTCCTGCAATTACCCGATAACCTTGTAAACGAGCTTGTCTTTCAAAATAAAACTTATCCAGAGGCTCGTCAAGAGATTTAACTTGTTTGATCAACAGTTGGTGCAACATTAGTAGATACCTTAGCGCGAATTCTCTCTTGGATTTTTGCTTTCTTACCAAAAGCGCCTCTAATGTAATAGATCTTACTTCTACGAACTTTACCATTCTTAACAAGTTCAATTTTAGTAATTCTAGGGCTGTGAATCATAAACACTTTTTCCATCGCAGAACCGTAGGAAATTCTGTAAAGAGAAAATGTCTCAGAAAGACTTGCACCTTTACGAGCAATAACTGTCCCTGTGAACACCTGTACTCTTTCTTTTTCCCCTTCAACAATGCGAGTGTGAACAGAGATAGTATCTCCAACACGAAATAAGGGAATAGAGGTCTTTAATTGCCCTGCTTCAATCGACTGAATTAATGGACTTTGTTTCATATATTTTCTCCTTGGAGTCCCTGATATAAGTCAGGGCGAATCTTTTTTGTTTTTTCTAATGCTTTTTTCTTTCGCCACTTAGCAATTTCCTCATGATGACCACTAGCTAATACCTGAGGGACCAAAGATCCTTCAAAATCATAAGGCTTTGTATAATGCGGTCCCTCGAAAATCCCCTCTTGAAAAGAATCTTGAGAGGCAGCTTCTTCGTGACCAATCACACCAGGGATAAAACGAGAAAGAGCATCGATCAGTACAATGGAGGAAAGGCAACCATTGGTCAAAACATAGTCTCCTATGCTAATTTCCTCATCAACTTCTTTTTCTATTACTCTCTCATCTACCCCTTCATAGTGACCACAAAGCAAAATCAAGTGATCAAAATGAGATAATCTTTCGCAAACCGCGGCAGAAAGAACAGGTCCTTGAGGAGAAAGATGTATCACTCTCGAAGTCTCTGTTTTAACAGATCGTATGGCTTTACAAAGTGGCTCTGGCATCAATATCATACCGGGGCCTCCCCCATAAGGTCTATCATCTACCTTCTTATGCTTCCCTTCTGCAAAGTCTCGAATATCTACAAGCTGTATATCTAAAATCCCCTTGTCTCTCGCCCTTTTAATAATACTTACATCAAAAGGCCCCTGAAAATACTCAGGAAAAAGAGACAGGATATGGATTTTCATAGTTCAGCTTATACGCTCTTTTCTTTTTTTGCTCTTTTTGCAGCTACTTTTCTTGCATAAATAGCTTGCTTTTTCTCACGAAACTTAACCATAACTTCTGGAGCGTTCTTTTCTACAAGGGACTTCACTTGATCTGACATTTGAGCGCCTAGATCGAGCCAATGAGTCACTCTTTCTCCATTAATGCTACAATTATTTTCTTGTAGAAGAGGAAGATACCAGCCCAACTTCTCTACATACTTTCCATCTCTTCTAGATTTTGCATCTGCTATAACAACACGATAGGTTTGTCCATTCTTACATCCCTGTTGTCTTAAACGAATCTTTAACGCCATAAAAAACTCTCCTTATTTCCAGCCCCTTTCGACATCTGCTTCTTGAGACTGGGCATATCTTTAAAAAACTGTTTCATTCTCTTAAATTTTTTCACGAGCCGATTGACATCATCTATACTAGTCCCGCTTCCCGCTGCAATCCTTCTTCTCCGACTAGGAACTAATTCTACTTTTTCTTCCCGTTCTTTTGCTGTCATAGAAAGAATAATAGCCTCTACTCCACTCATCTCTTTTTCATCAATCTCGATTCCGTCTAGTGCAGGCATCCCTGGAATCATCTTTAAAATGCTTTTAAAGGATCCCATCTTCTTCATTTTAGATAAAGCCTTAAGATAGTCCCCATAGGTAAAAGAAGCTTTTAAAAGCTTTTTTTCCATCTCTTTATCTTCTTCTTCATTAAAATGCTCTTGACTCTTCCTGACCAAATTAATGACATCTCCCATTCCTAGAATGCGATCTGCCATGGATTGTGGGTTAAACGGCTGTAAATCCGCTACTTTTTCTCCAATCCCTTCAAATTTTAACGGCTTCTTTGTAATTTCTCGAATAGAGATGGCAGCCCCCGCTCTAGAGCTTCCATCCAACATGGTCAAAATCGTACCGGTAATACAAATCTTTGTATCAAATTCTTGTGCCGTTTTAACAGCGTCTTGCCCCGTTTGACTACTTGCTACAAAAAGAGTCTCACAAGGTTGTAATATTTTTTTCAGCTTTTCCAGCTGAGCCATAAGCTCTTCATCTACATGCAAGCGTCCTGCCGTATCGACAATGAGCACATCAAAAGATTCTTTTTTCGCCTTTTCTAAAGCTAGAGTAGCCACTTTGATGGGGTCTTTTTCTGCATCAATAGAAAATACAACAACTCCGATCTGTTCGCCTAGTCTTTTTAGCTGCTCTACTGCCGCAGGTCTTTGCAAATCACAGGCTGCCAAAAGAATTTTTTTCTGCTTATCTTTTTGCAATAAATAATAAGCTAATTTAGCACATTGAGTAGTCTTACCCGCCCCCTGAAGACCACAAAGCATAACAACAGCAGGAGAGCCTCTCAACAGCAAAGGTTCCTCTTGAGATCCCATTAGCTCTATAAGTTCATCGTGGACAATTTTCGTAAAATACTGACCCGGACTGACTGACTTAAGAACACTATCGCCTAAAGATTTCTCTTTCACCTTTTTTATGAACTGGCTCACAACAGAATAGTTCACATCCGCATCCAAAAGGGCAAGACGCACCTGTCTAACTGCATCGGAGACATTTTCTTCTGTTAATGTCTTTTTTCCTGCTAACGAACTAAAAAGATTTTGAAATTTTTCTGTTAATATACCAAACATATCGATGAATTTTTTATAAGATGCTACACAGGATAATCTAGGAACTCATTCTATTTCAAGGAAAAAAAACCGATCATGCCCTGCATAATCAAAAAGCAATTCTTTTCTTACCCAAAAAGAGGAAGAAAAAATTTCACTTAACACTTTTCCTTGCCCCGAACCTAACTCTAAAAACACTTTAGCCCCAGGAGCTAAGTGCTCTGGAAGTTCTTTTGCCAACCTTTCATAAAACTCAACTCCCCTCTCCCCTCCAACTAAAGCCTGCTTAGGCTCATAGATTTTAACCGAAGGCTGAAGGGTTTCGTATTCTTCTTCTGTTACATAAGGAGGGTTGCAAACAACATAATGGGCCTTCATCCCCTTAAAAGGAGTCAAAAAATCGCCCAAAAAGCACTCAACCTCTAAATCATTTTCTTTTGCATTTTTTTTACAGACGGCCAAAGCTTTAGGGCTATTATCTGACAAAAAAACCTTTAATAGAGGATTTTTTTTCTTTATACTAAGACCTATACACCCAGATCCTGCACAAATATCCCAAAGAATTTTATCTCTTAAATCTTCTTTTCTAATTTCTTTTACAATCTTGTCTACCAAGATTTCCGTTTCAGGTCGAGGAATTAAAACATCTGGCGATACGGATAAAAGGCATCCATAAAAGTCTACTTGCTCGACAATGTACTCTACAGGCTCGTGTAAAGAAGCTCTTTTTAGCAAAAGCCGGAACTTTTCCAATTCCATCTCTTCTAAAGGAGCCTCAAATTGCATATATAAATCGAGTCTCTGTTTTTTTAAAATATAAGCTAGCAAAAGTTCTGCCGTTAATCGAGGACTTTCCACCTTCTTATCCTTCAAGTACTGAATAGACAAAGTAAGAACTTCCCCTAAGGATCTCATATTTACTATCCTGAAAGTTTTTGTTGATGAAAGAACTTAACTAAAGCATCTGTGATTTCGTCTAGATCTCCATTCATGATTCGATCCAATTTATACAAAGTAAGATCAATACGGTGATCCGTTAATCGATTTTGTGGAAAATTATAGGTTCTAATCCTTTCAGATCGATCGCCGCTCCCCACCTGAGAAGATCTTGCATCAGCCCTTTCTTTATCCAGCTTTCGTCTTCTTTCTTCCGCAATCTTAGCAGACAAAAGACGCATAGCCTTATCTTTATTTTTATGCTGACTTCTTTCTTCTTGGCAATAAACCACAATCCCCGTAGGAAGATGTGTCAATCGAACCGCAGAATCTGTCGTATTGACGTGCTGACCCCCTGCACCCGAAGACCTGTAGGTATCTACCCTAAGTTCTGTTTCATCTATAACGACCTCTTCTTCTTCGTCCGGCTCAACCATAATAGCGACTGTTATAGCCGATGTATGTACGCGACCTTGAGATTCTGTCTTAGGAACTCTTTGTACACGATGTGTGCCAGATTCATACTGTAAAAGGCGATATACGTTAGCTCCAGAAAGAAGCATAATATATTCTTTAAAACCACCCATCTCTGATGGCGTAGAAGAGAGTAGCTCTATAGCCCAACCCTTAGAGTCGGCATAAAGCTTATACATCCTCACACAATCACCAACAAAAATAGCAGCTTCATCTCCGCCTGTTCCTGCACGAAGCTCTAAAATAACATTTCGACTATCATTAGGATCTGGAGGGACAAGAAGGGTTTCCAACCTGCTTACTAGCAAAGGCTTTTCTTCTTGCAGTTTCGTGATTTCATCGCGAATGATCTGTTGAAATTCAAGATCATTTTCTTCTTTCAAAAGAAGTTGATTTTCTTCCAACTGTTGTTCAGTTTCAGAAAGAGCGCGCCAAACTTCTTTTATTTCAGAAAGATAGGCATGCTCTTGCGTAAGTGCGCGATATTCTTTTTGATCTGAAAGAATACGCGGCTCCCCTAAAAGATCTTCTACTTTCTCTAGGCGAGAAAGCAGCTGACGTATTCTTTCTTTCATGAATTACTTCTTTTTTTGGTTTTTTTCCGTAGAATCTTCTACTTCTTCTACTGGAACCACTGTAGTTTTTTTATATTTCTTCATAAATTTATCTACACGGCCTTCAGAGTCAACAAACTGATTACTCTTAGTCCAAAAAGGATGAGAAGCAGATGAAGTAGAAACCTTCATAACTGGGTATTCTTTACCTTCAAATATTTCTTTTTCTTTTGGCTTCAAAGTACTTCCACAAACAAACTTAAAACCGGTAGAAGAATCCACAAAAAGAGTTTCTTGATACGGCGGATGTCCTTGTTTTTTCATCTTTTTGACAACGCGAAAATCCTGTCCTTCAGGACGGATAGGAAGCGCTGCTCCTCTATTAAATTGTTAAAAAAATGGGGAATTGCTCCCCCTAGCAGTTACCTGCAATCTCCGGTTGCCCGGGTGATCTTTTCCAGACTAAAAGTTATACAGCGGTTTTTAATGTAGTTTTAAGACTGGATTAACCCCTTAAAACACCTATATATTCGCTTCTATTGTAGCTTTGATTACTCAAAACTTAGATCATCAACTCCATCTCGGTTGTTTCAAACTAAGACTAATCCTTCAGGGGGAGGTAGTTGACTCCTATAACTCTTACAAAAAATCCATTAATTCTAAAGAGACAGTAAACAATATTTCCTCTTTAATCACAAGTATTTTGATGCCATCTTACATAGATTCCCTGTAAAACAAGAACTACGTCATAAATCTCAGTAAAAAAAACAAAAAAACTTCCTGACCTAACATTTCGCTTAAAAACACCAGGCCAGAAAACTAAAATACTATGGATTAGAATTTATGTTAGCTACAGAAAAAGATCTTTTAAGCAAGGAAGCCCCGCCCTCAAGACCTTCCTCTTTTGCTGTGTATTTTGCAAATTTATCCATTAGCGCTTCAACTTTAGCCTTATCAACAACTTCTCGAGAAGGTGAAACAGGAACAAAAGAGCCAGCAGTTAGGGATAAGGTTCCACTCATTCTTTGGCTAGGGGAGGGCGCCGTCCAATCAGAAGAAGGCACTGTTGGGGACGGAGCTACGCGCCCTTCTACCTTAACCTTAGATCTTTCTGCAGAAGATGGAGTGTGTCGATAGTCTATACAAGTCGGACTTTTAGAACTTTCTTCTTTTGCTGTATATTCTGCAAATTTAGCCATTTGCTGCTTTACAATTTCATCCGTTGACAGATTCTCAGAAGGTGAACCTCCTCTTGAAAAAATACCGTAAGGACTCTCCCATCGCACAGCTGGACTACTTGAAGTAGACAAATTATTCATAGTTAAAAACCTTTGTTATATTTTAAATAAAGTTAGTTTAATTTAATCAATTATAAAAAATAATTTCAGCAATATGATAACACGAATAAATAAATAAATACAATAATTTAGTAACGTAATGCGACATAAAATAAATTAGTTACACGAAAAGAACAAGAGGGCTTATCTTGCAAGATAAGCCATTCGAGCCGTCAAAAGACCTTCAAGAACCCCTTCCTCATAACGAAAGTAAGGGTTGTTTTCTAAAAGAGGAAAATCATTAGGCTGCAGTAGGTCATCTTCTATAATACGAGGCATAATCTCTTGAGCAGAGCGCAAAAGTCGTTTTTTTTGCTGAGCAATAAGCTCCTCAATTATCTTCTCCATTCTTCTGCCTCCTTTTTTTAACAAAAAATTCTTTCATTAACTGAGCAGATAGTTCGGGTAGAATCCCTTTAGTTACCTCCAGAGTATGCATAGGATGAGGTGTAGATAAAAGAGAAATCCAACTCCCATCAGCCCCTTGCCTAATGTCGGGAGCCCCCCAAACGAGCCTCTTAACCCGAAAAGACAAAAGAGCCCCTAAACAAAGAGTACAGGGCTCTAAAGTAGTATATAAGGTGACTTCCAAAAGCCTCCAATTTTTCAAAAAAGAAGCTGCCTGCCTAAGGCAAAGCAGCTCTGCATGAGCAGAGGCATCTTGCAACCTCTCCACCTGATTATAAGCTCTTGCTATAATATTTCCTTGAAACACGGCGATCGCTCCTACAGGAACCTCCTCTTCATTAAAGGCTTTTTTCGCCTCTAAAAGAGCTTCTTGCATAAACATTTCGTCTAGACTCCGCAAGAAAAACTCTCAAGTTTTTTCTGCAGCTGGCTAATTTGCTTTCTATAACCCGCAACTTCCATCTGATGTCTTTCTGTGATTCCTAAAATTCTTTTTTCCTGCTTTTCTAAAACTTTTTGCATTTGTTCTTCAAACTTCTTTTGCAACTCTTCTACAGAAACTGCAGGAACAACTTCTTTTTCTTCTTTTTTATTTTCAACTTCTTTTTGAGCTAAAACTTTAAGTTCTTCCATTTTTTTCAGAGAAATAACAACAGAATTTAAAATAGAGAAAATATAAACATTTAAAGCGCCAAATTTAGCGATAGACTCTTGGATTAAAGAGCTTTCTGCAGCAGCAGGAATCTCGGTTAATTCTTCATAATTTGAAGAAATTTTTATCAAATGCTCATGAAAACATTGAAAGATCTCTCCATGACGATTAATCCAAGCTGATGCTACCCACTCTCCCAGTTCCTCATCTTTTTCGACAACTATATTTTTTAAAAATAGCTCATTCATCGCTTGAGTCTCTTTAACAGACTGAATGCCGAGCTTTCTTTGTAAAGGAGAGCCTTTCGTCGATATTTCCCTCTTAATTTCTTTTTTAATACAATTAAAAATTTCTTCAGAAAAGCACTCTAAAAGAGTAAACTTCCTGCTATATGTAGATTCCGCAATCATAGTTATTCACCTTTAAATTCAATTATGTTACAATTTGAGTCAGAGAAACTGTAGCAGTCTGCGCAACGAATAGCAAGTAGGATATTTTATTTGCTCATTTATGCATGCCTAAGCTATACTATTTTCAAATGTTTTACGTTTTTATTTTTAAATTTGTCTACCTTCTAAACTCTCAATACGGGGAAAAAAGATGTCTTTAGATAAGGGTACTAAGGAAGAAATTACAAAAAAATTTCAATTACACGAAAAAGATACCGGATCCGCAGATGTTCAAATTGCAATCCTGACAGAAAGAATCACAGAATTGACAGAGCACCTAAAAGCTGCACCCAAGGATCATGGATCCAGACTGTCTTTGATTAAGTTAGTAGGCCAAAGAAGAAAGCTTCTTGACTATCTTAATTCTACAGACACGAAAAGATACCAGAACTTGATTGTCAGACTCAATCTCAGAAAATAATTTTACAAAAAACCCACTTAATCTTTGCTACTGGCCAAGGTAAGTGGGTTTTTCTTTTGCATTTCTCATAACTTCTGCTATACTCCCCACCGTTTAAGGGATGAAAGGTCCATTTAGTGGCTGAAGATTTCTTCTGCTGCTAAATGGTCAATTCATCTCTCTACACATAATATCATCATTACTTAGGAAAAATCATGAAAGATACTCAAAACGAGATCCACCAAATACACATCCCAGTCGATGGAAAAACTATTATTCTCGAAACAGGGAAAATCGCCAAGCAAGCTAACGCAGCCGTCACCCTTCGTTGCGGAGACACCATTTTACTTACAACAGTCTGTTCCTCTTCTAAAGCAGTAGAAAACATCGATTTTCTCCCTTTAAAAGTTGACTACCAAGAAAAATTTTCTTCTTCTGGAAAAACACTAGGTGGATTCATTAAAAGAGAAGGAAGACCTACAGAAAGAGAAACTCTGATCTCTAGACTAATAGATCGTCCGTTACGTCCTCTTTTCGAAGAAGGCTACTTCAACGAAGTACAAGTTTTGTCTTTTGTCTTCTCCTATGACGGAGTTAACTCTCCTGATGCCTTAGCTATCTGCGCAGCTTCTGCAGCCCTTGTTTTGTCTGACATTCCTTTCATTAAGCCTGTTGCTGCTGTGCGCGTTGGCTTGATTCAAGATCGTTTCGTCATCAACCCTACAGTGGAAGAGCAAAAACAATCTAAGCTTGATCTTATGATTGCAGGTTCTGAAGATGCTATCTTGATGATTGAAGGATATGCAGACTTCCTCACAGAAGAGCAAATCTTAGAAGCCATCTCAACAGGTCATGAAGCGATCAAGATCATTTGCCAAAAGCTAAATGAATGGCAAAAACAGATTGGAAAAACAAAAAATAGAAGCACAATTCGAACACTTCCTAAAACTCTTGAAGAAGAAATTAAAACAAATTTCAACAAAAAACTCTCTGAAGCTTTTGCTTTAAAAGAAAAACACCCAAGAGAAGATGCTCTAGCACTTATAACAGAAGAAATCCAAGCTATTTATTTTGCTAAAGATAAAGAGCCTCTTTATACAACTTCTGAACTTGGCGCTACTATCAAAAAAGTACAAGCTGACATCATGAGAACGATGATCCTAAAAGACAAAAAACGTCTAGATGGACGCACCTCTGATCAAATCCGTAAGATTTCAATCGAACAATCTCTTCTTCCAAGAACACATGGTAGCTCCCTTTTCACAAGAGGTGAAACACAATCTCTTGCTGTTACTACTCTTGGCGGAGAAACTATGGCCGTTCGCTACGAAGACTTAGATGGCGATGGGCATCGCAAATTCTATCTACAGTACTCCTTCCCTCCTTACTCTGTAGGAGAAGTTGGTAGACTAGGAGCTCCTGGACGACGTGAAGTAGGTCATGGAAAGTTAGCCGAAAGAGCCCTTGCTAAAACCATGCCAAGTCAAGAACAGTTCCCTTATGTTGTGAGAGTAGAATCTAATATTACAGAATGTAATGGTTCTTCTTCTATGGCTTCTGTATGCGGTGGATGTCTATCTATGATGGATGCTGGAATTCCTATTAAGCATCCTATTGCAGGTATTGCTATGGGTCTTATTTTAGAAGGATCTGAATATGTCATCCTATCCGATATCCTAGGAGCTGAAGATGCTCTAGGAGACATGGACTTTAAAGTAGCAGGAAGTGATCATGGAATCACAGCCTTCCAATTAGACATCAAAATCGAAGGGATCACTTTCGAAATTATGAAAGTTGCTTTAGCACAAGCTAGACAGGGAAGACTCCACATCTTAAGTAAGATGCTAGAAGCTTGTCCTCAAACTAAATCTCAACTTTCTTGCTATGCGCCTAGAATAGAAACTATGCAAATCAAGCCTAGTAAGATTGGTATCGTAATTGGGCCTGCTGGAAAGCAAATTAGAGCCATTATCGAAACAACAGGTGCGCAGATTGACATTAATGATAGCGGGCTTATCAGTATTTCTTCCACTAATCCGGAATCGATGCAAAAAGCTAAAGAGATCATTCTTAATCTCACATCAGAAGTAGAAGTTGGTAAAGTCTATGCAGGAAAAGTTGTCTCCATAACAGCCTTTGGAGCCTTTGTTGAAATCATGGGTAAAGAAGGTCTATGTCACATCTCTGAACTTGCTCACCACAGGGTGCAAAATGTAACAGATGTGGTAAAAGAAGGAGATAAAATTAATGTGAAAGTTTTAGATGTCAACGAAAGAGGACAAATTAAACTTAGCCTTAGAGCAACGCTCCCAATGCCAAGCTAAAACAACAAAAAGCCCTCTTAAGTTTTAAGAGGGCTTTTTTTTAATCTTATAAAATGTCTGCAGCAAGAGCAGCAAGCTCTGAACGCTCTGTTTTTTCCAAGAAAATATGACCAAAAATAGGATAGTTCTTAAATTTACTCACCGTAAATGTAAGAGCATTTGAATCCTTATCCAAATACGGATTGTCTATCTGTGTCGGATCCCCTGTTAAAACAACTTTCGTCCCCTTTCCCGCTCTTGAAATGATTGTCTTCACTTCATGAGGCGTCAAGTTTTGCGCTTCATCAATAATGATAAACATCTTAGGAAGTGTTCTTCCCCTAATGTAGGTTACCGCTTCCATTTCAATTTTTTTACTTTCCATAATCCACTTTTGCGTCTCAGCACCACTAGCTGGACCTCCTGTAGACTGACATAAGAACTCTAAGTTATCATAAATAGGCTGCATCCAGTGAAACAGTTTCTCTTCCTTAGTCCCTGGAAGATATCCAATATCTTTCCCAAGAGGCATAATAGGACGACTAACAAGAATACGATTATAAACAGGCTCATCAAACGTTTTCTTCAAGCCTGCAGCCAGGGCTAAAAGGGTCTTCCCTGTCCCTGCTTGCCCGATCAAAGACACAAGCTTGATGTCATCTCTCAATAAAAGGTCTAAAGCACATTTTTGTTCCACATTCAAGGGCACTATCCCCCAAATATCTCGAGGAACTTTAATAAGAGGATCAAACCTTTTTAAGACAGGATTATATTTTACAACAGCAGAAGACTGCTCAACAGATACAAGGTGACAATACTCATTAGGAGCTAACCCTTCCATATCTGTTGCTACAAAGCCATCTTTGTAAAAAAGATCAATATCGCGCTTAGGAACTTCAAGCTTCCTATATCCACGATACATCCCCGCATAAGATTCCTTAAGATTTTCATAATCTTGCGCTTCAATACCGATAGCTTCTGATTTAACTCTCATGACAAAGTCTTTAGAAACTAATACAACATCTTGCCCCATCTCTTTTATTTGATAAGCGGCTAGAAGAATCCGATTTGTATTACGGTCCATAGGAAGAGGAAAAGGTTTTTTTTCTATAGATCGATTATCTACATGAATACGAACCGTGCCTCCATTTTCTATAGGAACGCCTGAGTGCAAAGTCCCCTGTTTACTCTCTTTTAATGAATCTATATAACGAATCACATACCTAGAGTTCTTACCTAAGTCATCTGAAAGCTTTTTCATGCCATCTAACTCTTCTAAAACACCTAAAGGAATAACAACATCGTTATCCTTAAATTTACGAATAGCATCAGGGTCATGTAATAGCACGTTCGTGTCTATCACAATAGTTTTTCGCGTCATGAAAGTCTCCTTACTATAATAAAATATTTCTACCTAAAAAAAGACACACTACATTCCATCGGACCAATTCGGGAGCATATCAGAATCAAGATAACATACAATCTTTTTCTAAAAAATTATCAACTCGCTTAATACGAACACATTAACACAGCTAACAAATGGAGCCTTTTCTATCGAGCGAGCTCTAATTTAATGAGGTCATCAACCCACTAAATCACCTTACTGAAAGAATTGAAGCTCTAGAAAACAGCTCCTTGTCTACCGAAAAGTTCTGCACAGAATTTCGCAATCACAGCGCTAAGAACGGTAAAATAGAATTATATTTAAGACAACTTGAAGATCGTGTAGACAAACTTGAAAGAAGCTAACCTTCGTAAGATTAAAGAAGAAGAACCTCAACCTATGCATTTTTGCATAGGTTTTTTTATGTGTAAAAAAAGCACTAACGAGTTATTTCGATGGTATTGCCGAGTTAATACCAAAGACATATCTTATTTTACAAAAAAAATCATTGGTGTAAAAAAAGCATAAACCCTAGAATGAAACTTCAGATAATTAAATACGAGAAACTTTTAGGCCTCAGGAGGTTCAATCATCATGTTTAAACAAGCAAGTTTACTCTGCACTTCAGTATTTATCATTCATTCTACGGCATTACTTGGAGACAATCCAGGAGACCTATCTGATATGAATTCTGAGTCTATTTTTGCTCAGCCCTTTCCCGAACAAACTCTTCTTTTACCCGAAGAACCTTCTATACAGTCTATTGTTGAGCAGCCTGTCGTTCAGCAGCCTGTTATCGAAAAAATAAAAGTTAAAACTCCTGTCCCTGCCTTTACCGGCAAGGTGAAGAAAAACAAAGTACGTTTGAGGCTACAACCTAACACAGATAGCCCCGTTGTTAAAGAACTAGAAAAAGGAGCTCTTTTACTCGTTACTGGAGAATTGGATGACTTTTGGGCTGTTACGCCAACTAGTGATCTTAAGGCCTATGTATTTAGAAGCTTTGTTTTAGATAATCAAATAGAGGGTAACCGTGTTAATGTGCGCTTAGAGCCTAACACAGAAGCTCCTATCCTAGCGCATCTAAACTCAGGAGATCATGTAGAAGGAACCATTTGCGCTTCTAGCAATAAATGGCTCGAAATCACCCCCCCTTCCACAGTTCAGTTCTATATAGCAAAAAACTATGTAGAAAATTTGGGAGGTCCTGAAGTTAAGCTCTCTTATGAAACAAAGTATAAAAAAGCTACTCAAGACCTTGTCCTAGCTAAGCAATTTGCAGAAAATGAAATCCAAAAAAGTTTTCCCAATATTGACTTTGATAAGATGAATCATAACTTTCAGACAATAACGCAAGAATACACGGAATTCCCAGAACTCATCGAACAAGCTCAAGAATTACTCGTCAAAGTACAAGAGCAGTTCTTAGATAAAAGGATTTCCTATCTAGAAAGTAAGACCTATGAAGAAGAAGCTCTAGCCACAGCAGTCAAAAAAGAACCTATGATAGAAGCTACTGATAAAATGAAGCTATGGGCTCCTGTAGAAGAAGCTTTATACTTAAGCTGGGTTAACGTTAACGACAGTCGTGATATGAATGAGTATTATGAAGATCAAAAGCTTGCTGCTGCTAAGATCTCCGGCATTCTAGAGCCTTACTTAGCTCCTGTTAAATCTAAACCAGGCGATTATTTTATAAAACAAGACGGCTTACCTGTTGGCTATGTATATAGCACGAAAATAAACCTACAAGACTTTGTTGGTAAGAAGGTAAATTGTGTTGCGTTCCCTCGCCCTAATAACAACTTTGCATTCCCAGCATACTATGTTATCGAAGTAGAAAATTAACCCTTAAGCAAAGAGGGTTTGTCCCCTCTTTGCTTTTTTTTTGACTCTTATGGAAATTCACGATTGGTGTGTCCGCATTTTAAGCGCAGATACCCTACAAGAAAAATTACTCACCC
>CANNLR010000002.1 GCA_947505635.1 Chlamydiota bacterium | reverse complement strand
TCTTCAACTTATATTCTATTTCTGCCCGAAATAAAGAGCGTCTTGTTAGCCATTTAATAACTAAACGCTTAGCTACTTGTAATTCTTTTGTTACATCTTTGTTTATATTCATATTACATTACTACTGGTAATTAATTATTTTAATTAATACAATAAGCTTAAAAGCTAAATATGTTAAATATGGAGAACTTTTATGAATGAGTCTATTGCTAATCGTACATCTTCCTTTCCAACAGTGTGCAATTATATACCTCAAGAGCCCGCTATGGACGAGCAGATGGTTATTTATGAGCAAACAAGTCTTCTTAACCCTACAGCCACTGAAGATACCCAATCTAAAAAACGAGCAGGAAAAACAGTTTTAGATAAGACACCTCAAGAAGTTAGAGCCGAAGTCTTAGCGAGCATGCATGCGACCCTACTAAAAACAATTTCAAATGTCTGTGTCAACATGATAAATACTCACAGAGAGAGGCTAAAAAAGCAATATAAAATGGCTGAAGAAGAAATGCAAGCAATCCAAGGAAAAAATGCGTAAAATAGGTTAATATCCTATATACTAACTTCAGACAGTCTTCTCTTAAAATATAGGAATAAAAAACATATGACAGAAATTAATGGCATCACTCCACCTCAAGAAATCATCCCTCAAGAAATTATCCCTCAAGAGGTCAATCTAGATTCCCCCGTTTCTTCTAAAGACGAAATGTCTAACTCTCCTTTTGCCAAAATGTTTAAAGGGGGCGCTACAAAAGAAGAGCTTCGTCATTTTATCAATAACTGTCTTTACCCAATCATACAAGAATGCAGAAGGTCTGAAATGGTCGCTAAAAGAGCTAGTAAAAGATTCTTAGCCAGCATAACAGGAAACAGATGCGATTAAATGCTGCCTTTTTTTTTGATTTAGGGTATACTTTAGTCAAAAAAAAGCAACCAGGATCTTACATTGCAAGAAACTCTTATCATCACAGACTCCGAACAAGACACAAGGCTAGATAAGTGGTTAAGCCTTAAGTTCCCAACATGTTCTCGCACCTATTTTCAATCTTTGATCGAAGAGGGAAATGTTCTCATTAATGGAAATCCTTGTAAAAAAAGAGAAAAGCCAAAGCCTGGAGATGAAATCGAAGTATGCTTTGTTTTAACTCCCGAACTTGCTCTTGAGCCCGAAAACATTCCTTTAAACATCTTATATGAAGATGACGATCTAATTGTAGTAAATAAGCCTGCCGGAATGGTCGTACACCCAGCTCCTGGTCATTATACAGGAACGTTTGTCCACGCCTTACTATTTCATTGCAAATCTCTCCGCTCTGAGATCGCCGACCCTTTAAGACCTGGGATTGTCCATAGATTAGATAAAGACACCTCTGGAGCTCTTATCGCAGCTAAAACATCTTATGCTCATAGGAATTTAGTAGCCTCTTTTAGTGAAAGAAAAGTCAAAAAATTCTATCAAGCGATTTGTATCGGCCACCCCACAGTATCTGAAATTCATGCAGCCATTCAAAGACACCCTAAAAAAAGACAAGAAATGGCCATCTGCCAAGAAGGAGGCCGCCAAGCCACTACCTTGCTACAAGTTATTGAAAAAGGCCCACACACAGCTCTACTTCACATAGAATTAATCACAGGGCGAACTCACCAAATCAGGGTTCATTTAAAACATATTGGATGTCCAGTCCTTGGAGACTCTCTTTATGGACAAGCAGACTCCAATAAAAAGTGGAAAGCACAAAGACAGCTCCTTCATGCTGAACGACTTATTTTTTCCCATCCAAGAACAGGAAAGCTCATAGACATTACAGCCCCCCTTCCTTCTGACATGAAATATATGCTTTCCAAGCTACCCTAAGTCATAGAAACCTTTTTGCTAAAAGTCTTTAAGCCAATATAATAATAGCTAAGAGGTTTCTAAATGAAAAAGATTATGATCTTTGGCATCCCAGGCAGTGGGAAATCTACATTTTCCGCTCTGCTAGCAGTCTTATTACACATCCCGCTCTACCACCTTGATCGTTACTTTTACACCCAAAGATGGAAGGAAAGAGCTTATAACGAATTCCTTGCGATACAAGAAAGCTTTGTAGAAAAAGAGTCTTGGATTATCGATGGCAATGCCACTCGATCTTTAGAAATCAGATTTAAAAAGGCTGATGTTGTCCTTTACTTTCGCTTTAATCGACTTCTTTGCCTATGGCGTATTTTTAAGCGCCGAGTCTTTAAAGATCCTCAAATTTTGGATCGAGCAGAAGAATGCAACGAACAGATACACTTGAAACTTATTTCCTATTTATGGGGATTTAATAAAAGAGTTCAAAAGCCCATTTTAGAACTAAGAAAAAAGTACCCTCATGTCCAATTTTATGAGCTCAGAAAAGATAAGGACATCCAAAAATTCCTGCAAACTATAGGGCACTTAAAATGTCAGAAGTCAAAGTAAAGCGATTTGAAGATTGCTCTGCCTCAACTTTTGAAATGAGATTCAAAGAAGCCAATACCTTTATTTATTTTCACCTTCCTCTCTATCTTTACATATGATCAAAGTCTTTTTTTATTAAAAAAGCCTAGAATCCACCTCAATTTAAAACATTTTCCCTCTAAGTAAAAAGAACTGTTGGACAAATCTTGCCGTTAATGTATTCTTCCTTAATAGGAGAAAGTTTCTACGATCCATTTACGTGTGAAGCTGAATTTTAGAACTCAAATTAAAGGTCGAGCTATGAAAGAATTTATAGAATATATCGTAAAAAACCTCGTCGATCACCCAGATAAGGTCCAAATCAACGAGATTGGTGGCACTCATACCCTTATTATAGAACTATCTGTAGAAAAATCCGATGTGGGTAAAATTATCGGCAAAAAAGGGAAAACAATCAACGCAATCAGAACTCTACTTATGTCTGTAGCAAGCCGTAATGGTATTCGAGTGAATCTAGAGATCATCGAAGATGAGCAAGACAAAACCGAAGTTACTGAGTAATCTTCGGTAAGTAAGGAGAAATCATCGCCTTGCGAGAATTTAAAAGTCCGGCTCTGTAGCGCAATATAGCTACAGGGGCGGATATTTTTTTGTCTGCATAAGAAGTCTTTTTAAGCAGAGGCTTAAAGCTTTCATGAAAGATCTGTTCTAGCAACTTTCCATTATCCCCTAAAAACTCCACTTCCATTTCACTTGAAGCAATCTGAGGAGATTGACGAAAGGCGTCTAAAAAGCTCTTCAGCTGCCCAACAGCTTGCTCTTCCATAGGAACCCAAAGCCAAAGCTCATCTTGATGTGCATACTCTCCAACCTTCCCTGCATGCATGTCATCGGCACTAGGGACTGTACTAATCATATGCATATGCAAATCGCACTCTGCATTTTCTTCATAAAACTTCTTCGCCTCTTTATACCATATGGCGCAAATATCGGAGCGATATAGGGCGTACGTTGAAAAGTTCTTAGCAAAAAGTTTTGTTTGCCCAACACGATTACAACCATTTTGTACTTTAGTATCTGCAAACATGACAGAAGAATCTCCCTTAGAACAAAGCTGAAGACTTTTTTCTACAGCTTCTTCTTTAGAGGCGTAGATTTTCTTATAAAGGGAATACATATCTTCATTTTGTAAAATCTTTTGAGCTGCTTTTGCCACGAAATTTTCATCTTGTGCTATGTCATCAAAAGTAATGATCTCCACTTCTTTTTTAATCGATAAAGTTTTTAATCGATTGATCAAAGAAGCCACGCAAACAACGTCTCGATAAGAAATTTTAGAAAGCAAGTCAGTATCATCTAAAATAGCATACAGGTAATGTAAATATTCTAAATATTCTCGAGAAGAATCAATAAAGTAAGGCATTTTCTTCTCATATACACTTTGCTTATGCAACAACTTTTGAATAATCCTTGATAAAGAAGCATCCGTTGCAGCATTTGCATAAGAGGAAAACTTTTCTTGCAACTCTTTTGTTAAAGACCCCAAGGTGCTATAAGGATCATTCATCTTGAAAGCAAGCTCTGCAACAAGAACGTTGGCAGACTGCGCATCTGCTATTATAGCCACAGAAGCTGCACTTGTCTGTAAAACGCTCTTATGATGATCAATAATGCTAATCACTTCAAAATAGGAAGGGATCTTCGTTTCATCGCGATTGCAAAAGTCCCTTAAAGAAACAGTTCCTAAAATGGGCTTATGTAAATCAGTAGCTTTGAGAATGCCCACAGGATACTCTTTTTCTTCAGCATCCGACATAGTCACTGTCAAGCAGGAGAAAGAGCCTATATTGCTACGAAGCTCCTCTATTTCAGCGCGGTGACTTACCCCCTGAGAAGAAATACCAAAGACCTCTTTCTTAATAGCAAGAGCAACAGCTAATTGATCTACATAAATTCTTAAACTCGTAATAGCTTTTTCAAGCCCTACTACAACCTCTTCCACAAAAGCAAAGATACTTGGCCTATTCTCTATTAAAAGGCCAGATGCATCAAAAAGAGACAAAGAAGGGAGTTTCTCTAATAAAGAAAATAAATCCGCAAATTCTTTTAAAGAAAGCACTTCCATAGCGCCCCAAAGATCTTTGAACGAACTTTTGATCCCTTTTTGCATATGTAGGACTTTTATAAGATAAACATTCATTCTGTCTTTTTGCTTACTCGTAAATTCCTTTGCAGGATCCGCTTCTTCTATAGGATAAGCAAAAACTTCTGCAATAAAAGCCGTGAAATCTTCCCTTCTTACAATTTTTTGAGAAAAAATAGAGGTGAGTTTTCGTTGAAAGCAACTAATAAACCATCGCATACAAGTATGAAGTAATATAGCAACCTTACGAATGCCTTCTTTATCTAATTGCCTAAAATCTCCGAGATAACACCCTAAAGAATCCACAAGGATCACATGCTGATTTTTATCATCACTTAACTGCTCTGAAGATTCTTGCACATTTTTCCAAACAGCTCCTTTTTGCGTGACTAGATCGATAGCAGATAAGGCTAATGATGTTCTTGTCTTAGCAAAATGATCAAAGCACTTTGGCCCTAAAAGTTGATAGAATAAAAATTCAATCTCTACTTGAGATTCTGGAGGACCTCCAGGAATATTCCACACATGCAAGCCTGTTCCAACTCTTGCAGAAAAAGCATCAACCCAGCCCCAAAAAGAAGCGATCGTTGTATCTAAATCAGGAGAGCCATGGGCTGTAATATAGTGAGATCCAGGATGTACTTTTCCCATGCCGATAGGAAAAAGAATTTGATATCCTTCTCGAGGGGTAAACTTCCCCATAATCTTAGCTCGAATAAGATAATTTTCCTCTTCTGTAAGATTAGAAAAGTGATTCAACCAAAATTCAAACTGAGAAAAAGCATAGGTTTTAACCCACTTATTTTCATTTATAAAGTAAATAAATTCATTCACAGCCGCTAGCAAAAAACAAGGAGGCTTAACATCTTTAATCAATTGAAGGAGCAACTGATTAATTTTATCCATCCGATCTTTTTCTAAAAGGTGTAGGAATTGGGCATCTTTCAGCGCATGCAAAGCAGCTTTTAAGTCAGGAAAATGAGATAATCGTAAAGAATAATCCCCTAGCTTCTGATTTTGCGTATTTTCTTGTAAATTCATAGTAGACCTCTCGTCATAAAGCGGACGAAAAAAAGAAATTTGGACTGAGCAGGACTCGAACCTGCGACCACCCGCTTAGAAGGCGGGTGCTCTATCCAGCTGAGCTATCAGTCCAAAGTAAGATATTTTAGGCAATAAGGCCCTTAAATGCAACATCTTTTTCTTTTTTTTCTTTCAATAAGAAAATACACTCTACAGCAGGCACACTTCTCTGTCAAGATAGGAAAATTACTCTTTATACTTTTTATAAAAAAAAGTTTAAGTTTAATTCGACTGCAGAGGATCTACTAGAGCAATCCCTGCATTAAAGTTATCAGCATTCGCCTGAGCTCTAAATATTTGCTCTTGCTGTCCTGTGATCTTCTTGTAATCTTCATAGGATTGGATGATTTGAGGTCTTACAAAAACGATGACATTTCTTTTTGCATCTTCTTTTTTTGTTCGGCTAAATAAAGCCCCTATCCAAGGAAGTCCCCCAAGGCAAGGAATTCCTGTTCTATGACTTGCTCTTGCATTACGAATCATGCCACTTAACACTAAGAAATGCTTATCAGGAACGTGAACATGCGTTGCCATGTTTGTCTTTGTCGTTCGAATACCATTAACATTCGCATTTACAGTTGGAGGATCATAGATAGCCTCTGTAATTTCCTGATCCAAACTGAGGGTAATGATATCCCCCTCTCCCAGCTTAGGGGTAATATTAAGACTTACTCCTACATCTCGATATTCGATGTTAGCTGTCGTTTGCTGGCTTTGTCCAACTGTTGTCACAACAGACCCTGTAAACGGTATGTTATCTCCAACGAAAATTTTAGAATGTTTATTATCTTGCGTGATGATTTTCTGATTGAGCACAATAGTACTATCAGAATCTAGCTGTAAAGCAGACACTAAAGAACCTAAACTCAAATAAGAGGTTCCCTTATGCATGATAAGATCTCCAATGACCCCTAAATCAAATCCGGGAACAATAGGAATCTGCCCTAACCCTTGTGGAGTATTAGTCGCACTAACCCCTTGCATTACATTTGCAAAAGAAGAACCAGGAGAACCTGGAAGGTGAGGCGCAAAATTACCCATCCCCCCTCCTAGGCGAGTTCCATACTTCCCCCCTAAAGCCCACTGCAAACCAAAATCAAGACCTTTTCGCACATCTGTTTCTATAACTAGAATCTCAATAAACACCTGTCTTAAAGGGGTGTCTAAAGACGAAATCAAGCTATTCAGATCTTCTACAGCTCGATCATCCCCAGAAAATAATAAAGAATTCGTCACTCGAACCCATTGCAAGGTGTTAATAGCTTGTAAAAGCCCCGAAGAAGCGCCCCCTTGGAGATTAAGATCAGATCCTATCTTCTTCAAAGAATCTAAAATATCTGCCCCTTCATGGTATTGTAACTTATACACAGAAAACGACGGCTTATTGCTTCTTCCCCCTACAAACGTATCATCAGCTGAAGTTAGTAAAGACGATGGATCCCAGTGAACTTCACCAGAAGCCCCCTCTACTTTTGACATCTTATGAATGACAAAATATTGATCTTCTTTTACAGCATGAAAATGATGAAGCTGTAAAAACCGGATAAGTACTTTTAAAATGCTTTCAGATGAAACAGGCTGTCCCGAAGAAAATGTTACTGTAAAATTAAGATCTTCCTTATTGTAAATAAAATTCTCCTTCGAAACTTTACTAACAAAACGAATAAACTCTACAACAGGTAAATCTTGAAAGTGCACAGCATAGGACGAATTTCCTTTCTGCTCCACACTCTCTACCTGCACACATTGACAAGGTAGAAAAGCCCAAATATAAGAAAAAAAGAAAAGCTTTTTTAGAATCATGAGTCCCATCTTACCGAACCGATGTATCGGCCTGAGACGAATAGCATAAGAGGCCTCCGAATTTTTCAACAGCATTTTTATTTAAAAAAACTTATCACATTACTTTCTCAATTCTAACTTGATCAAAATCACATCTAGTTTCATAATGCATGTCTTTAAAAGCAGGCACATTATGAAAGTAGAACAAAGTAAAATCCCCTTAGAAAATCACAGACGTTACGCCCTTGATCAAGAGATCAGAAAAGATAATCCTCTTACAATTTTACTCGCTCAAGGCAAAATCACCCCCCCTAGCCTTCAACAAAGTTCTTCTATTTCCGTATCCCATTTATCCCTTCTTTTACTTAGCAAAGAATCTACCCACGCTTCGACCTCTTTTTGTCCTCCTCCAAATTTAAGCATAGACCATCTATTTTCTTTTGAGGTCCTTTCCAAACAAAATAGAGGAGCTGATAATCTTTTTGCTTTTTTGAAGAAGACAAAAGATGTAAAATATAAAGAAGCCCCAGCACTTATCGCCGGCCTTACCCGTACAAAAGAGATATTCAACATGCACTGTTCTATTGATGGAAAAAGAAGTGGAGTCAAACAAGCATGAAGCTAGGCATCATAGGGGTTCAAGGAAAGATGGGAAGGGAAGTTTTTTCTTTGGCGTCCCAAGATAAAAGCATTGAGCTTATCTCATCTATTTCTAGAAAAAAAGAAGTAGAAAAAAACAAAACCTTCCCGGTCGATATGATCATTGATTTTTCTACAAAAGAAGCTCTTGTTGAAAATCTCATCTTAGCTCAAAGACAAAACTGCCCCATTGTTATTGGAACAACGGGACTTGAAGAAAAAGAAAAAGAACTTCTTATAAAAGCCTCTCAAAACATCCCTGTTTTTTGGGCGCCAAACTTCAGTCTCGGCATGGCTTGCCTGCTCCATACAACAAAAATCCTCTCATCTTTTTTAAAAGACTTCACCTCTCATATAGAAGAAACCCATCATACACAAAAAAAAGACACTCCCAGCGGCTCTGCCCTAGCCCTTAAAGAGTCATTAGAACAAGGCAACTTGCGCGCTAATCCTTTAATAGAAAGCTTTCGAGTGGATGATGTGATTGGAAAACATTCTGTTTTTTTTACATCTGAAGAAGAAGAACTTGTTCTTTCTCATCAAGCAAATTCAAGAGCTGTTTTTGCTAAAGGTTCTTTAACAGCGGCCAAGTTTTTAAGTATACAAAAACCTGGACTCTACGGAATGGGTGATCTACTGCCCTATCTTATAAAAAAAGATCACCCCTAATGGTTTTATTTCCACTCGAATTCTTTCAACGAATAACCTGAGGCCCCTGGAGAAATTGAAAAAGAGCCTGCTACAGATGACGCTTTGCTACCAGAAGTTTCACTGCTATCAGAATCCCCGTCATGGGTTGTGGCTCCCGTAGAACTTCTTGCTCTATGAATAAGCTCTGCAACATCTAGACAGTAAGAAGGCTTCCTATCAATGGGATCAATGGGATCAAAAACAGGTGGCAACTTAATTGCAATAGGAGCTGATGATACTCTTGGAGTAACAGGAGAGTTAATGCCCCCATTTATAAACCTTTCTTCTAACCCACTAATCTCTCTTGAAAAATGAAAAGACTCCGCCTTGTTTCGCTCCTTTATTTGTGCAACTAACTCTGACAAAGAAGGAATGAAGACCCTATTTGTTGCTTCTTCTGTACGAGCCCTACCCCTTTGGACCGAAACAGGAGCTTTATCTTCTTGTTCTCTATACAATTCTCTATGAACAGACCTAAGACCAAATGAACTAAATAAATCCACAAAAACCCCCAAAAAAATTAAATTATTATTTGTTACGACCAACAGAGGCTAACACTTTTTTACCCTGACATCGAGATGCTGACAAATCTGGACTATTTGACCTTTTAAGATTAGGAAGCCCCTCTATTTGCAATGAAGAACGGCTAACAGGCGTAAAAGACCTATCCATTATACCCATTGGGCTTTTGCTTTCATTTGAATCCAAAGAAGACAGAGACCTTGCAACTATTCCACTTATTTCAGTGTCTATAATTAAAGATTGTGTAGACAGATTGGTTCCTTTTTTTTGAGCAAGCGCCGCTAATTTAGCATTTTCTATCATTAAACAAGTCATAATAAAATCTCACGTTTAAATTAATAATTTAATATATTATAATGAAAAAAATATTAAAAATCAATGATAATTAATAAAAAAATAAATATAATATTTTAAGGTTTAACTATTAATCCCCTACACTAATAAATCATTATGAAAATCCTTTACTTGACCTTACTTGGAGGATCCCGTATTCTATTATCAAAAATAAGGATTTTATTATGAAAGATGTTCCCCTTTCCCATTTTACAATAGGTAAAGGCCACCCACTTGTTATTTTTTCTGGCCCCTGTGTCATCGAAAGTGAAGATCTAGCCCTTTCCTCAGCAGAAACTTTAAAAAAACTTTGTGAAAAATTAGGAATTAATCTGGTCTATAAGTCTAGCTATGACAAGGCTAACCGATCCTCCTTCCACTCCTTCCGAGGCCCCGGTCTAGAAGAAGGTCTTCGTATCCTAGAAAAAGTAAAAAAAACATTCGACATCCCAGTCATTACAGATGTTCACTCTCCCGAAGAGGCTATTTCTGCGGCCTCCGTTTGTGACATCCTACAAATCCCTGCTTTTTTATGTAGGCAGACCGACCTTATTACAGCCGCAGCCTCAACACAAGCTGTTATCAACGTAAAAAAAGGACAGTTTATGGCTCCTTGGGACATGGAAAATGTTGTCCAAAAAATCCTTTGCGCGGGAAATGAAAAGATTATTCTAACTGATAGAGGGACTACTTTTGGGTACAACAATCTTGTTAGTGACATGAGAGCTATCCCTATCATGCAAAAATTTGGATTCCCCGTCTGCTTCGATGCTACGCATTCAGTACAACTCCCTGGGGGACATGGAACCTCTTCTTCAGGTCAAAGAGAATTTATCCCAACTCTTGCCAAATCTGCCGTTGCAGCAGGCTGTAACTGCTTATTTTTAGAGTCTCACCCCAATCCTATTGCAGCAAAAAGCGATAAAGATTCCGTTGTTCCTTTTTCAAAACTCCCTCTACTGTTAGAGCAGCTTAATGCTTTGTATACCCTTATCCAAAGGCAGGAAAAGATATGTTTCGATTCAGCACAATCTTAAGCTCGCTTACCATCTTTATTCTTTCTTTAGCATGGCTAACCTATCTAGGCTTTAAACCTAGTTCTTTTATGGAAGAAAAAAAACATGACCCTAGAGCATTACTAACTACTTCAGAGCAAATAAGACATCAAGTCTCCAAAGACATTTGGCTTGCAGAACCATCCGGGCAAAGACTCCATCATTGCATAGAAAGCGATCGTTCTCTTGTCACCTTCAAACCTCGAGGAGAGTCTCTTGAAGTTCTCGAACACCTCTATGGAGTCCGCTGTTGGATTCAAGAAAAAAACTTGTCCACAAAAGAGATTCAACAGCAAATCCGCTTTGTTTTAGCAGAAGAAGGGCTCTATGACTATCGAAATCAAAGCTTTCAAGCACAAGACGTTCTCTTATCCTTGTATAAAATTCCAGGAACTACTTTTTCTAAAAGCTTAGAGTCTTACGCTCCCTTTTTAAGAGGAAATGCAGACTCTATCACATTTTCTCTGCAAAACGGAGCTCCTAAATTCGTAGCTTCTCATTTTAAAGCTTCATTAGGAGGCAAATCACTATGATAAAAACTTATCTTTTACTTATGCCTCTTCTTTTTACCAATCTTTATGCTCTAGAAGAAGATACCATTTCTTCTCTTAACGCAACCTACGAAGATGATAATCTTATTCTACAAGGTGAAGTACAATTACATCATGGATTAGGCACTCTTTTTGCTGAAAAAGCTTCTTTATACAAACAAGAAAACAATAAAGATCTTCCCTTTTCTTCCATTCACTTACAAGATGAAGTGAAAATCATTTGCAAAAACCAAGCTGTCTTAAACTGTGACATAGCTAAGTTAGATTTTATTACGCTGCAAGGAAAAATCTCTTCTCTTGGGATAAATCCTGTCACATACATAGATAAAATTATCAAAGGAACAGAGAGCACCCCTTTTCAAATCCAAAGTCAGATTATCGATATTATCTTTGATGAGCAAACTAAGACTTCAGGTACAGAATATCTTTGCAAAGACATCTTAGCTAAAGAAAATGTCACCCTCCAATATGATAGAGATTTTATATTAAAAACAGATGAGGCTCATTATAAGAGCACATCTCCTGACGCCGCTTCTTTAAATGGGATCATTACAGCATACCCAACTTCACCCCACCCTTGCTGTCACCTTTATTATCAAGACGAAATCATTGAAACCTCTTTCATTGAAATCACAACAGAAAAAAGCCTTATCCATCTTAAAAATCCAAAAGGATCCCTCCCCTCCAGTCTTTTTTCTCCCAAACAAAAAGGACAATTATTTTTTAGCTGTAAAGATCTTAACTGGAATCATCTTACTGGCCTATTGACGCTAGAAAAAGAAATTCAAATACAAGAAAGCCACTTTGGATGCCTATCAGCAGACAACATTTTGATTATTGAACAAGGAAAACAAGAAGATCCTATTTTGGTAAAATCTATCCATGTAGACGGTCCTTGCTTGCTTTCCCACAACGACTCTTCTTTAACTTCTTATGGCTCTTTACACATCGACGGAATAAAAGGACAACTTACAGCTCTAAGCCCTAAAAAAGGGGGGTTATCGCTACTTGACAATCAAGTCCTTTATCAAAATAATGACATGCGTCTACAGGCTGATACAGCACTGTTAGAATACTTAGAACCCCTGCACGAACTCTCCTCTTTGACCTTTCAAGGGAATGTTCGCATTCAATCACTAGACACCGCTAAAGCAGCGCGTTACGCCCTTGCTGATCGACTTGTCTATGCTCCTGATACAAAAACAATCATCTTATCGGCCCACACAGGAAAAAAAGTTTTATTCTGGGATGAAGAACAAGGAGCTACTCTTAGCGCAAAAGAAGTTCATCTCACACAAAACCCTCTTACTAATAAAACTGAAATTAAGGGAATTGGCAACATGAAACTTAGCCTATCCAAAGAAGAACAAAAACAACTAAAAAACAATTTCCCTGCATTTCCCATTTCAGAGGATAACCATGTCAAAAACTAGTCATCACCCCTTACTAAAGATTGAAAATCTCCATAAGGCTTATGCTGGGAAGCCTGTAGTCAATGGCCTTAGCTTTCATGTGAATAAGGGGGAAATTGTAGGCCTACTAGGACCTAATGGAGCTGGAAAAACAACAGCTTTTTATATGACTATTGGCCTTATCAAACCTGACAAAGGAACTGTTTTTTTTAATGACCAGGACGCGACCAACCTTCCTATACACGAGCGTTCCCGTATGGGAATGGGGTATCTAGCTCAAGAACCTTCCGTATTCCGTTATCTTACTGTCGAAGAAAACATCTTATGCATCCTAGAAACTCTTCCCTTATCCAATAAAGAAAGAGCTACTCGACTTAAAAGCTTATTAGAAGAACTCAATCTTACAAAACTTCGTAAGAAAAAAGCCTGCACTCTCTCCGGTGGAGAAAGAAGACGACTTGAGATCACAAGGGCCCTTGTGACAGAGCCATCCCTTCTTCTCTTAGACGAACCCTTTGCTAATATAGATCCGATCGCAGTACAAGATGTCAAAAATATGATCTTACTCTTAAAAAGAAAAGGGATCAGCATCCTTATCACAGACCATAACGCAAGAGAAATCTTTTCTATTGTAGATCGTAGCTATCTCATCGGAGAAGGCAAAGTTATGACCTCAGGAACCGTCGATGAACTTTTAGAACATAAAGAAGCTAGAAGTGCCTACTTTGGAGAAAACTTCCGCATCTGAGAAAATTTTAACATAGTTAACAAAAAATCATAGCTTGCTTCATAGAAATGATTCTATTGTTTTTCGAATCTTTCTGATCTATCCATTGCCTTTGAGTAAAAATATATATTCAATTTATGAAATCTCTCTATTTCAAAAATAGATTTCTTGCTTGCAAATCCCCCTCATCCTATACTAATCGAGCACTAAATACCTAAAAGGAGAATTTTAGAATGTTTGAACAAACTCTATCTATCATAAAACCAGATGCTGTAAAAGAAAACCACATCGGAGAAATTCTGGCTCGTTTTGAAAAAGCAGAACTTAAGATTATCGCAGCAAGAATGATGCATCTCACAGTTGACCAAGCTAAGGCTTTTTACGCTGTACACTCTCATAGACCTTTTTTTCAAGAGCTCGTTTCTTTCATGTCTTCAGGACCTGTTTTAGTTCTTGCCTTACAAGGAAAAGACGCTATTGCTAAAAATAGAAAACTTATGGGAGCTACTAATCCTAAAGAAGCTGAAGCTGGAACCATCCGAGCTGATTTTGCTAAAAGTATTGATCACAATGCCGTTCATGGATCTGATAGCGTTGAAACAGCAAAACAAGAAATTACTTTCTTCTTTAAAACAAATGAGATCCTACCTAGATAAGGTCCCTTATTTATTTTTTAAAACCCTACTTTTTAGCTGCTCTAATTCTGCAGCTAAAGAGGCAGGGAGTTTAGGAGCAAATAAAGAAAAATATCTTTCAATCTCCTCAATCTCTAATAACCACTCTTCTGAAGAATAAGAAACTAAAGCACCTATATCTACTTCCTTTTGGATTTTTAAAAGATCAAGCGTAGCAGGAATAAGTCCAATAGGGGTCTTTACATAATTTTCAGGTTCATCATCCCGTTCAAATATCCATTTAAGAACTCGAATATTTTCTCCGAATCCTGGCCACAAAAAATCCCCTTTCGCATCTTTACGAAACCAATTCACATAAAAAACATGAGGAGGCTGGGTCATCTTTTCTTCCATAGAAAGCCAGTGAGCAAAATAATCTCCCATGTGATATCCACAAAAAGGAAGCATAGCAAAAGGATCATGCCGGAGCTTACCCACAACACCTGCTGCCGCAGCTGTTGTTTCAGAAGAAATAGAAGCACCTAAAAACACCCCATGTTTCCAAGAAAGCGCTTCACAAACTAAAGGGACTGTCGAGCTCCTGCGCCCTCCAAATAAGATTGCAGAAAGAGGAACTCCCGCAGGATCATCCCAAGAAGGATCTATATTAGGACATTGCGTGCTTTTTACAGTGAATCTGGCATTGGGATGAGCAGCTGGCTTGCCAGATCCTACATCATAAGGCTGACCTGTCCATGCTGTTAAAGAATCTGGAATCTCTTTAGTCAGCCCCTCCCACCACACATCTTTATCTTGTGTTAAAGCTACATTAGTAAAAATTGTATCTGTACTGATGGTCTCCATAGCATACTTATTAGATGCGTAAGAGGTTCCTGGCGCTACTCCAAAAAATCCAGCTTCTGGATTTATAGCATATAGCCGGCCTCCTTTCCCCACACGAATCCAAGCAATATCATCTCCAACACATTCAACCTTCCACCCTGGCAGTGTAGAGGATAAAAGGGCAAGATTTGTTTTCCCACATTGACTTGGGAATGCGGCTGCCATATATTTTTTCTTTCCTTCTGGATTTGTGACTCCAATAATGAGCATATGCTCTGCAAGCCATCCTTCTTCTTTAGCAAGCACGGAGGCAATTCGAAGAGCAACACTCTTTTTTCCTAAAAGAGCATTACCTCCATAGCCACTACCAAAAGACCATACGCTTTTTTCTTCAGGAAAATGAACAATATATTTCTGTAAAGGATTACAAGGCCAAGTGACATCCTTTTCTCCTGGCTGTAAAGGTTTCCCAACAGAATGCAAACAAGGGATAAAACTCCCTTCTTTGCCTAACATTGGCAAAACAACGCCCCCCATCCGAGTCATGAGCTGCATATTACATACGACATATGCAGAATCTGTTATTTCTACACCAACGATGGAAAAAGGAGAATGTAAAGGACCCATACAGAAAGGAACAACATAAAGAGTCCGTCCCTTCATGCATCCAGAAAAAAGAGATTGTAATTTTTTTTTCATCTCAACAGGATCTTTCCAGTTATTTGTAGGACCTGCTTCTTCTATTGTCTTGGAGCAAATGAATGTTGATTCCTCAACTCTAGCGACGTCTCCCGGATCAGAATGACACCAATAACTTCTGGGTCTTTTTTGAGAATTTAAAGAAGTAAAGACATTTGCTTCCACAAGCTCTTTACATAAAGAATTATACTCTTCTTGAGAGCCGTTACAAAATAGAACATCTTTAGGAGTACAAAGGGTCACTACTTCTGAGATCCAATTCATTAAAGCCACATTTTGCAACCAGGGCTCTAAATTCTTATCAGCCTCTTGCGATGATAGTTGATCGAAAGGAATGACGACCGGACCACATCTTACTAGAAGCTGACTCATAAAGGCTCCTCAAAGACTTAAAGATTTTCTTTTCTTGAATTTATATAAGTACTCAAGAGCTTTACCGGTACCTAAACAGACAGCAAGTAAAGGATTTGGAGCAATAATAACAGGTAATCCTGTTTCTTTAATTAAGAACTTATCAAGCCCTTTAATTAAAGCTCCCCCGCCCGCTAATACCATTCCTCTTTCAACTAGATCAGCAGCAAGTTCAGGAGGACATTTTTCTAAAATTAATTTCACGCTTTCGATAATCTGTTGCATAGGTTCTGCAAGACACTCTCGAATTTCTACAGAGTTAATTCTTTTAGTCACGGGAAGTCCTGCAACTTGATCTCTTCCTCTTACTTCCATTTCTAATTCATTATCTCCTAGAGGATAGGCAGATCCAATATTCATTTTAATTTCTTCTGCTGTTCTAGGTCCAATCATAAGATTATAAGTTCGACGCATATAGTTAACAATGCACTCATCAAATTCATCTCCTGCAATGCGAAGAGATCTAGCTTCTACAATTCCTCCTAAAGAAATGATAGAAATCTCTGTTGTCCCTCCACCTATGTCAATGATCATACTGGCTACTGGCTCATGAACAGGAAGATCTACTCCAATAGCTGCCGCCATTGGCTCCTCTATCAAAATCACTTCTTGAGCTCCAGCCCTCATAGCCGAATCTTCCACAGCTCTTTTTTCTACCCCAGTAATACCTGAAGGAACGGCAATTAGAATTTTAGGACGGATTAAACTACGAGAAGGAGTCACTCTTTTAATTAAAACCTTTAACATTCCTTCGGCTATCTCAAAATCGGCAATCACCCCATCTTTCATGGGACGAACTGCATGAATTCTCCTTGGGGTTTTCCCCAACATCGCTTTAGCCTTATGTCCCACTTCCAAAACTTCAGAAGTAACAGAATCCACAGCAACTACAGAAGGCTCAGCTAGAACAATGCCCTTCCCTCTAACATATATAAGTGTATTTGCCGTACCTAAGTCAATACCTATGTCATTAGAAAAAAGCCCAGAAAATTGACCCGCTTTTCCAAAAACATTTTGAGAAAGCTTTCGCAATAATTCTGTAAATCCTGCAGGGTTCTTCGTTGTCATCAGTGCGCCGGATTACAAAAAACATAGTATACCACTACCTATTTTGTGCACCGCTCCCAAGTTAAATTGTTAAATATACAAGTCTATGTCTTGAGCAATTCAAGAACATCTTCCCATGTAAGTTTTGCTATAGCTTCATCATCGCAGCTTACCACTTTCTTGACCAATCCTTTTTTTCTCTTCTGCATTTCCGCAATCTTTTCTTCAATTGTCCCTAAAGTAATCAATTTGTAAGAAGATACAGATTGCTTTTGTCCCATTCTATGGACCCGATCTGTCGCCTGACTTTCTACAGCTGGATTCCACCACATGTCATAATGTATAACGGTATCAGCGCCAACCAAGTTAAGCCCTGTACCTCCAGCTTTTAAAGAAACTAAGAATACAGAGATCTTTTCATCTTCATTAAACTGCTTAACTATCTGCAATCGATCTTTACTAGATCCATCTAAATAAGAAAAACGAATCCCTCTTAACTCAAGATCCACTTTCATTATTTGGAGCATACGGGTGTACTGAGAGAAAATTACTGTCTTATGCTTTCCTTCTACCAAAGTTTGCAACAGATCTAACAACATATCATACTTGGCTGAATCTCCAGGCTCCGCTTTTTCTTTAGCAAAAATAGCAGGATGACAGCAGATTTGCTTTAACCTTGTAAGCGTTGCCAAAACATGGATCTGCACTCTATCAAAACCATCTCTTTGCACTAATCGAACAAGCTCATCTCTTGCTGATTCTGCATATGATTTATAAAGTTGCTGCTGAACCTCTGTTAACTGACAATGATAAACAATTTCTGAAATAGGAGGAAGGTCATCTAACACATCAGATTTCATTCTTCGTAAAATAAATGGAGCTACCTTTTTCTTTAAAAACTCCAAATTCTTAACTTGTTCTGCTCCTGAAATTCTCACATACTTTTCTACAAAACGTTCATAAGTGCTTAAAAAGCCTGGCATCAAAAAGTCAAATAAACTCCAAAGCTCTTCTAAGGAATTTTCAATCGGCGTTCCAGATAAAATCAACCTATGATCTGCTTGAACCATTTTAACTGATTTAGCATTACGCGTTCCTCTATTTTTAATATGTTGCGCTTCATCCAAAATGACATAAGAAAAGGGAACTTCCCTATAAATTTCAATATCTTTTTGTAACAGCGTATAGGAAGTAATTACCACATCATACTTTTGAATTCCTTCCACCATCTTCTTACGAGAAGAGGGAACACCATCCAAAACAGCTGTACGCAAATGTCCATTAAACTTAGAAAATTCTTCTTTCCAGTTATATAAAAGAGACGTAGGACATACAATTAGAGCCGGACCTGAAGAAGCGCTTTTATTTTGAGAAATCGTCACAATCGCCTGCAAGGTCTTACCAAGGCCCATATCATCAGCTAAAATTCCATTCAAATACATTTTGCGCAATCTTTCTAGCCATTTCACCCCTTCCAATTGGTAAGATCTAAGTGTAGCATTGACATTACTAGGAACTTCTGAAAATACAAGTTGTTTTTCTCCAATCATCTGCCTTCTAATATCTATCAATCTTTCAGTCATTGAAAATGTAATAGGCAATCCTTCAAATTGACTAGACTCTAAGCTTGCAAGACCCCAAAGAGGTCTTCTCAAAGTGTGATTTTCTAATGTTTCAATCCCTAGCTCATCAAATAATTTAACAATTCCATTAATTCGTTCTAGGTCTAAGACTAAAATCTTAGGTAACCTTCCCCCTTCTTGCACCTTTTTCACTTTAGACTTTGGCATGTCTAGTTCGATAAACGACTTCCTCGTCGCCATACATTCCCAAAGAGTATCAACCCTAACTCCATTTAAAGAACCATTTACCTGCAAATCGATTTCATAACAATCTATGAGGTCTGTATCTCTCAAAGTTAAAACAAACTCTGTCTGATCATAAATAAACTGATCTAAAAGATTTTGAGGACACTTAAACTCCACTCTTGATTGATTTCTCGGAACAATCTCTGTCATGAATTCAACAATTTTCTTATCTGACTTTGAAATGTATACGCCTGTCTCAGGCAAATAAGAAAAATCTTGAAATAAGTCTTCTAAAATCTTTCTTTCTTCTACAAGATTACGTGCTAGAATTCCTTCTTTTTTCACAAAAGAACTAATATGTTCATAAGTGAGCTGCACCGGAGCTACAGGTATTTTGTTTCCTTCATAAATAAAACATAAGACAGCTTCAAGCTCCCCATTAAGATACGAAAGATCACAAATCGCTTCTAATTTCTCAATAGATGGGATTGTAATAAAATCTTCAATTACTTGCTGATTCGCCACCTCTGCATATCTTCCCAATTCCGGTAAGGCATTTTCTACAAAAGCACCGAATAACGGCTCAGGGATTGTGATATCTCGAATTTGCTTAAGGTTTTTTAAATGCAAACGGGTGATTTGTTCAGCAAAACGATATAATGTATTTTTATATATCATTCCTGGTCTAGTGCATTCAAAAAGACGAACTTCTTCCAAAGAAACAGTTTTATCTTCTACAACGAGTAAGGGATTAACAAGAATTTTCGATGTTGGCGGAGCTATGTACTCCAACATAAAACGGATTCCTGCAGGCACTGGAGAGAAATGTAAAGGATTTTCTAAACTTCCTTCATAAATACCCGACAAACAAGGCAGATCTTCTTCTTGGTGTACATAACCTGATGTTCTTAATTGATTAGAAGTTGCCTCATAAAGATCCGATAGAATAAGCCCAAACACCTCAACATCTAAAAAGCCCACTCTCAAAGCCTTTTCAGAATTATTATTTTCTATAAAACGCATATGATCCATAAGCGTTTTTAAAACACCTCTTTGCGTAGGCTCAAAGTTTCCTAAAGAAAAACAATACCTCCGACTACTCATAAAAATAGGTTCCTCATAACGAACAGCCTCAAAAAACTGCCTTATATTTAGAACGTGCAGAGGTTTAGACCTACAAGGGAGTCTAAGAGCTACTTGAATCTCTACTGGCCCTTTTACATCATTTTCTGCCGGTAAAGAGAAAATTACATGCATATCTGCTTTATCGAACTCAAATTTCACACCCTGGTTAAAAAAAGGAGAAAATGCTAAAATCTGAGAAGAAGTCACATATTCTTGCATGAGTTGCTTTTGATAAAACTCTTCTTGTTTTATAACTTCTTTTGTCTCAGCTTCTCTTAGTTTGTCAAACAAATCATTTTTAGATTCATCATCAAACTCTGTCTTCTCGGTCATTTCTACAAAATTTAATTCTTTGGAATATTCTATAAAGATTTTATCCACATTCTCTTCTAAAAAGAAAAGAAGAGCCGCAATGTGTTGACAATCATAATTGTAGGGGCAATCACAATTTGAATCGATTGCTTCGCACTCTAACCGATTAATTTCAATTTCGCTTTCATAGCAATTGTCGTATTGTCCAAGCACTCGTCCTGATACCTTCATACTCTTGCCATCTAAATGGAGGAGTTTTGCTGAAACAACTTTTTGTCTATCATATAACTCCTTTCCTTCTTTTATAATATTTGAAGAAAAGTCTTGCCTTAGTTTTCGAAAATTAATCATAACCTATACGTGCCCTTATGCATACCCTGTGGTCATTAATAAAACTTCAGTCGCTTGTACCCGATGCTTTTTACCTTTTTCCTTGAACGATCGCAAGGAAAAAATCATATTTTTGAAGAAAAGGCATATTTTCCCTCCTAAAAAAATATTTAAAACAGAAAATCTTTCTCTTCACGAAAAAAGTTAATGAAAAAAAAAGCCGAAAGCCTATACTCTCCTTGCTATATAAAACTTTGCGGGTGTAGCTCAGTGGTAGAGCGTCACGTTGCCAACGTGAAAGTCATGAGTTCGAGCCTCATCACCCGCTTTTTTAAACAGCTTATTTACCTTTAAAAGGAGAGAAACCAATGGAAACAACAGAGAATCAAGCTAAAGAGTTTGCCAGCGATCTTATCCGTTGTACAGTTCATCAAAAACCAAATTGCGTTGTAGAATTTTCCGTTACAGCTTCTAAAGGATTAATAGAAAAAAGCAGACACCTTTCCGCTAAATCTGTAAATAAAAATGTTACCATTCCTGGATTTCGTAGAGGCAAAGCCCCTGAAAATTTAATCTATGACACATTCTCCAAAGAAATCGATAAATCGACTAAAGAAAACATTGCAAGACAATCTTATATAGAATGTCAAAAGCTCACATCTCTTATTAATTTAGACCCTAAAGAATCTTTTTCCTACCAAGTTGAATCCTTATCTCCAGAAACAGCATCCCTAACTCTATCTTTCGAAACAAATCCCCTTGTTCCTCTAGTAAACCCAGCCGATTGCGTATTAAAATCTATAGAAAGACCTGCCGTTAATTCAAGCAAAATCGAAGAAACAATTCGCCAAGCCTTATTTTTTTATGCTAAATGGGATACTATCGAAGGAAGACCTATACAAGAAAACGATTTTATAATCTTAGACGCAGAAATCCTTGAAGAAAATGGCTCTACTAGCCCTTTATTTAAAGGGACTCGCTTCGAAGTAACAGATAAATCTATGGCTCGTTGGATGAAAGATGCTATCTTAGGGAAAAATGCAGGAGATTCTGCAGAAGGCACAAGCGTTGCTGACGAAGATGCCTCTGAAGAAGAAAAGGCCCTTTTCAAGCCTAGCAAGGTTAAGCTAACTATTCAAACGATTGAACAGGCTACTTTGCCCGAACTTACAGAAGATCTCCTCCGCAAACTAGGAGCTTCTTCAGAAGCGGATCTAAAAGATAAAATAGAAAAACAGCTAAATGAACAGGCAGATGATTATGTATCTGAAAACCTAAGAGAACAAGCTATAGATTTTTTAATAAAAACCTATTCTTTTGATCTTCCTAAATCTTTTGTCCGAAAAGAATTAGAATTCAGAACATCTCAACTAGCCCAAGACAATTCCTTTATGGACCACTGGAAGTCTCTTGCAGAAGCAGAAAAACAAAAAATGATAGGCTTTCTTACTTCCCAAACAGAAAAAAGCATCATCCTATCTCTTCTTTGTTCTGCATTGCTTAAACAAGGGAACCTCCCCTTTCCAAATACAAACACGGTTACCCCAGGTTCTTTTGGAGAGTATTCTCAAAAAGTGCTTGTGAGTGCTACAGATTACATCATTGAGCAATCCAAGCAAAAAGCTTTGATCTGCTAAAGCTTGCATATTTATTAAGGCCAAGGCAATATGTGGCCTAGTATGGGAAATCTAATTTTTAACTAGGATGTAGGGCTCATGTATCAAATTCCTTATGTTATCGAAGACACAGGGCGCGGAGAGCGCGCCATGGACATCTTTTCAAGACTGCTAAAAGATCGTATCGTATTTATTGGCACAGAAATCAATGACATGGTAGCTAATACTGTCATTGCTCAACTGCTTTTTTTAAGAGCAGAAGATCCTAAAAAAGACATTCATATGTATATCAACTCTCCTGGAGGTATTATTACCTCAGGTCTTGCTATCTTTGATACCATGCGATTCATGAGCTATGACATCAACACTTATTGCCTAGGACAAGCAGCTTCCATGGGAGCCCTTATCTTAGCTGCTGGGACCAAAGGAAAACGATTTGCCTTACCCAATAGTCGTATCATGATCCACCAACCTAGCGGTGGAGTCACAGGGACATCTGCAGATATTGCTCTACAAGCTAAAGAGATCCTTTTCCTTAAACAATTATGCGCAAACATAAACGCTACCTTAACAGGAAAACCCCTTGCCCAGATTTTAGAAGATTCTGAACGGGATTTCTTCATGGGATCTGAAGAGGCTTGCGCCTATGGACTTATTGATAAAGTCACTCCTCAATCAATACGCCTTAGTTAACCAAAAAAGAAAAATTTTACATAAGGAGAACGCTGATACCTGCTAATACAACCTAGAACTCAGCGTTTTTTATATTCATGACAAAAAAAGAAAATCCTCGTTCCTCCACTTGTTCCTTTTGCGGAAGACCTGAAGAAGATGTAGAAAAACTCATCTCCGGTCCTTCTTCTTTTATTTGTGACAAATGTGTCAAGCTCTGCACCGAAATCTTAAGTAAAAAGCCAGCCCATCACGAGCTTAAGCTGTTGAAGCCTAAAGAGATCAAGAAGGCATTGGACGCCTATGTTATAGGACAAGAAAAAGCCAAAAGAACGATTTCTGTTGGTGTGTATAATCACTATAAAAGAGTCATGTCTTTAAATAAAAAGACCGAAATTGAATACAGCAAATCCAACGTTTTGCTTTTAGGTCCTACAGGGTCTGGTAAAACTTTGATGGCTCGCACGCTCGCTCAAGTCTTAGATGTTCCTTTCGCGATCGCAGATGCCACCACTCTAACAGAAGCTGGCTATGTGGGCGAAGATGTAGAAAACATAATTCTCCGTCTATTACAAGCAGCTGATAATGACGTTGCTAGAGCAGAGATGGGCATCATCTATATAGATGAAATTGATAAAATCCGAAAAACAACAGGCAACATATCCATCACAAGAGATGTCTCTGGAGAAGGAGTTCAACAAGCCTTACTAAAAATCGTAGAAGGAACTGTTGCTAATATTCCCCCTAAAGGAGGAAGAAAGCACCCTAACCAAGAGTACATCAAAGTAAATACGGAAAATATCCTATTTATCGTCGGAGGGGCCTTTGTTCATCTAGACAAGATCATAGCTAAAAGACTTGGTAAAACAACGATTGGCTTTGACACCTCTGAGGCAAGAACTTTTGATACCACAGAAACGAACTATCTTCTTTCTCGGGTAGAACCGGAAGATCTTATTGCCTTTGGCTTGATTCCAGAATTTATAGGAAGATTTAATAGCATAGCTAATTGTAATGAACTTAGTGTAGAAGATCTTGTATCTATCTTGACAGAGCCTAAGAATGCCATTGTTAAACAGTACGAACAACTGTTTAAAGAAGAAGGGATTAAACTTACCTTCCTCCCTGACTCTTTACAAGCTATGGCCGAAAAAGCAAAAGAAACAGGCACAGGAGCTAGGGCCCTTAGAATGATCGTAGAGACCCTTCTAATGGATTTGATGTTTGAAGCCCCTTCTGATCCCACAATTCAGGAAGTCATTGTAGACAAACTTTGTGTCACAGAAAAGGCGGCTCCAACCGTTTTACGCTCTTGTGCCCTATAAAAAGAGCTTTATGCTCTTTTTATATCTCGATTTTTTCTTTTCTTTTCCTTCCCCTTACTAGCTGAGGTTTTTACTTCAGCTAAGGATTTAGGATAAAATTCTTCCATAACTTTTTTAATTTCATTCGTTTGCGAACCCATAACATTTTTTACTTTTTCTAATAAATTCCACTGCTCTTTCGTGAAATTATCAGGATTTTCCGCAAACCGAAGCATCTGTTCTTCTGAAATTCCCGTTTGACTGGATAATCTTTTCGATTCCTTAAGCAAGAAAGTATGCAATTGTGACATTTTTTCTACGATATCTGTACGCTCTTTAGGATTTGTTCTAGGTAAAGCTGACTTAAGATGTTCAAATAATGTCACCACTTCAGCTAATAAAGTAGGTAAATCTATATTACCATTTGCATCCACACTCTTTTGTAAATCACCCATCACTTGGTTTATTTCTTCTGTAATTAACATATATTTTCTCCATATTATCTATAATTCACATTCTATCAAATAATTAATTAAATTAAATAGATTGTTTTAATTTGCGAATAATTTGAGAACGTAAAATACTGCAATAAAAATACATATAAAATTAAAAAATATATTTATCTGTAAAAAAAGCCGTAAATCTTACTACAATAGCTGGGATTTACGGCTTTTGATCTAAATTTATTACTTATTCGCAACTACTTACGGTGTTGATCGTTCCTGTCTTAGTAATGTAGCCAACATTAAGTGTTGGGTTTACTAAGTTAAACGTACTTCCACCAGCCTGTGCAAATTCAAAATCATTTTCCGAGGCAGTAGGCACTGGTGATACCTTGTTGCCCTGGAACTTCACACACTCTAATGCAGAATCAGAAGCCGATACAAGAGTATAAGGCAATCCTGCTACAGGAACTTCCGTAAATGTATTATTCAAAATAGTAGAAGTTACAGTACTGTTAGCAGAATTGTTAACGTAGACCCCACTATTTCCTAGTGCATTAAATGTATTTCCTGTTACTAGATATGTTGCCATAGGAGTAGCTGAAAGATCCACATCCACGTTCGATAAAGCGATGCCGTATAAACCAGAAGAAATGGTATTATTCTCAACTGTAGCTGATGTTACAGTTAGATCAACACCGCTTATATTTATAGTTGAATTAATTGCCGATGTAAGATCATTGTCAGAAATCACATAAGTAAGGTTTGCTTGATCCGTTGCTCTACTCAATAAACAAGATCCAGCAGCAGCAATTATATTGTCACTGATATTGCCACTTACTACGCTAAAGTCTGAATAACGTAAAAACACAGCACTTCCTGAAGAATTTGTTATAGTATTGTTACTTACAGAATAGGTAACATTGGCTGCATCATTTTCAGTGAGCGCAAGTCCAAAGATAGCTACATTGATATTATTTCTACTTATAACAAGGGTCCCTACGCTAGAAGTATAGAATGTTTGAAAAAATCCCCCGCCTAAAGTGGATGTTACAGTATTATCCGAAATTGTAGCGGTTAAAGTTACATCATCTAATGAAGCTATACGATTAGCAGCCCCAATTGCATGGGTTCTTAGTGTGTTGTTATTAATAGTCAAGGCAACTATGGCAGAGTCCGTAAAGGTATTACTACATCCATCTCCTGTAGTAGATTCCATAGTATTACCAGAAATAGTAGCCGTTAAATTCACAGTACCTGAGGCAGTTATATTGGAAGCAGTATCACCACTATTAACTATGTTATTATCCATAGTTACTGTAACTACGCTAGAGTCACTGAGGGCTTGATTTAGTCCCCTATAGCCGGTAATCGTATTATCTGAAATTGTTACATCCAAATTACCCGCACCCGCAATCGTTGTAGTAACATTACTAAACGTTGATGTTAGGCTGTTATTTCCTACGACAAGAGAATTTTGCAAAGTAGAAGAGGTGTTTGTCTGATCATATTGCAAGTTTGCATTGGTCGTTGAGATAGTATTTTCTAAAATCGAAGTATTCATATTGCCACAGTCAGAAAAATATATGAACATCCCTGTACTGGAAGATGTGATACTATTTTTAGAAACAAGATAATCAGCATTTTCAATAGAAAATCCCTCTATTAGCATTGCGATAGATTGATCCTCAAAGGAATTTTCTGTTATAGCAACATTACCAGTAGTCCCAATAACCGATACACCATATGCGCTTGAATGATCATCCCCAGCGATGATGTTATGCGTTACAAGAAGGTTCTGAGTAGAAGCCCTAGATCCGGTTGTAATGCCATCGCCTCCGGCATTGTTATTAAAAATCTTAAATCCTGAAATTTCATTGTTATTAGCAAGTTGAATCACATTGCCAGCTACAGTCAGATTAGTAATCTGGGGAAGAGCGCTTGTAGAAGCTGCTATTGTAAAGGCTCCCCATGTGGTGTTTACAACATGATCAAAGCTGGAACTTAACAAACGTTGGTTGTCTTTTAATGCGATACCCGCATCCATCCCTGATGTCGTTCCATTTCCTGGATAAACATAAATAATGTTATTTACTAATGAAGCATCTTGCGCAGCTGTAAGAGTATGATAAGGAGATTCATAGGATCCATTGCTATGAGATGTGTTATCAACGAAAATAAAGACATAAGGTTGCCCTGTAGTTGGGTCCATTGCATTACGTTTTTGCGTCTTTTTATCAACAACAATGATCTCGTTACGATCAACTTTTTGCAAAGCTCTTGTCGCCATGATGCCTTGATTCTTACAACTACGACCCTTTTTTGGACTTACTGTTTTTTTCCCACCAAAAGGGATATTTACGCTAAATTGCCCTTGAGCAATCCAGTTGAAAATATTGTCATACGAGGTGTTTCCTTCGATTCGAAAATAGTCTGTGACATCTAAAGCAAGTCTTAACTCTCCACCCCAAGCATTTATCCCTTTATAATCAAGATAGTAAGGACCTGCAGCCGCATAAAGAGCTGCATACTTATTATTGGTGATATGTACCCCCATTTCCCCATTAGCACCCTTCATGTCGAATTCTTTTTTTCGAGAAAGAATCAGGTGATTCCCTTTAAATCCATCCATCTTCGTGCCATAATGTTCCGATTTTTGCCCAACAGGAAGGTATCCATTAATACGAAAGTCTAATAGTCTACCTAAGGATTCAAGACCCATACTTATTTGATTATAATTTAAATGACTTGTCTTTCGATAATCATAGTATGTATTAATACCCCATATACGAGAAGCTGCATACCGAAGTCCCAGCCCAGCATTTGCTGCTGGCTTTCCATTATTGAATATATGACCTCTAACATCTAAAAAAGGGATCCACGAACCATTTAAACTACAAGGGAGGGTGAAAAAACCTTCTAACGTACTATACCCTTGATCATAACCAACGCCGTTACCTTCAATATGACGCATCGTTACGCGCATAGGCTCTTTTGTTTTATTCGTACACTCTGATGCTGAAGTAACAATGCCATCAGCTTGAATATCATTCAATAAAGCAGACGTTACAAGCAGTGAAAATAGAATCCTGGTATTTCGCATAATATAAACCATCATTATTTCGTTGTTAAAAATTAAATAAAGTGTTTTTTTGTAATTATGTCAATATTTTTTATGCCCAAAGAAGAGCTTGCCACCTAAATAAAAAGTAGCCTAATCTAAACTTAAACAAAAAAGGAGTTACTATGGGGTCTATCTTTCCTTCCCTTCTATGCGGAACATTGTTTTTCTCTAATAATGCTCAGGCTCTTATCGTACAAGGCCATCGAGGAGCAAGAGCTCTGATGCCCGAAAACACCCTCCCCTCTTTTGACTCTGCTATCAAAGCAAGAGCCCACGTTTTAGAACTAGACATCCTCTTAACCTCTGATCAAGAATGTATTATTCATCACGATTATTTTATCAACAAAGACCTTTGCACCTATTTAGATGGCTCATCTATTGAAAAAGCCCCCCTAGTTAAAGATCTAACCCTTGCAGAAATCAGACAAATCGATGCAGGGGGTCATCTCAATCCTAACTTTGCAAAGCAAGCCTTCATCCCCAAAACACCCATCCCCACGCTAATAGAACTTTTTGAGTGGATTAAGCAATCTTCCCACCCTCAAGCAAAAACAATTCACCTTAATCTAGAAATCAAAAGAGATCCGAGATCTCCCCACTTTTCAGAAACTCCTGAAACCCTTGCAGCCAAGATCATAGATCTTGTCGAACAAAATGGATTTTCGGATCGAGTGTACTACTCCTCTTTTGATCCTGCCGTACTAGCGGCTTTTCGTCAAAAGAGCCCTAAGGCCAACTTGGGACTTATCTTTAGCGAAGAAAGCTTAAGAGCTGCTAATCCTTTAGATCTGAGTAAAGGATTAGATCTTTTACTCCAACTAGCCTCTTCTTTAAAAGTAACGGTTCTCTCTCCAGATCATGCGCTTTTAGGCAAGCTCATCAATGTATCTTCCTTACAAACTAAGGGATTTCATGTCATTCCCTGGACAGTTAATGAATCAAAAAGATGGAAAGAACTTACCGAGATGAATGTAGATGGAATCATCACAGATGACCCCGAAGAGCTTATTAGCTGGCTAGAAAATGCAGATATACGAACACAAGAGATTCAAGCCCAACCTTAAGAACAAAGCTACAGTAGTTTTTAAGAGGGCTCTTACTTAAAAGACTTTTCTAAAACATAACAACGTACGCATTGGACTAATCGTATTTTTTTACCTAAATCACCAGAAAAACCCTCTATAGTCCCACTCCAGTTTTCATCTTGCGGAAGCGGCTCTAGGTTGCCGAGTGAGTTTAAAATCTTCATTTCATTAGAATCTTGCTCTTGTTTTCTTTTAAAACTCTCTTTTTTTTTATTAAAAACAAGGTACCAGTTTGACGTTTTAGTTCCGTCGCAAAAAAAACATCGATCCTTTTGATTTTCTACAAGAGCCTTTCTATAGCAAGAATGGCACTTTTCTTTTAGTTTATTTCCGGGGCTGTTCTGATTGTCTCTAGACAGAGCCTTACTACAATCGATACAATTTAATTCTAAATTAAACATCCCAATCCATTATTTTTTATTTTTCTTTATAGAAGTCTTCTTTTTAGGAGAAGTAGCAACTTCTATTTGAGGCTCCATCTCGATACCAAATAGGGATGATAGATCATCATCGCTTAAAGAAGACTCTCTTGAACCTTCTTGGATCAAGGAACTATTGCTTGCCGTTGCAATCAGATCTACCTGATCTACTTGCCTTAGCTGAAAAAGATACTCAGGCTTCTCATCTAAGGCAGCTCCAATGCCATATAAGACAGCAGCAATATGCTTACACATGCTTGCGCTATCTGGACAAGAACATCTCATGGAGATTTCTTCAGGTTTGGGAAAAAGCCCTGTTTCTTTTTCTGTTAAAATTTCCATAACTCCCTTAGAAAATTTACCCTGTAAAAGCTCTATTAAAGAGTCTATTTTGCCAGAACAAATACCCACGAGCTCCTTCCATTTTACAGCGGTCATTGGTTCAATATCGATCACAATTTTATAAATAGAAGACCCAGACACCTGCGCTTTAATTTGTCCCTTAGATACTTGTAAGTCAATCACAGATCCATTACGAACGTAGGTTCGCCCTCTTGGCAACCGATTAGAATAATCGCTATACGATTCTAAGTTTTGGCACCAAGACTTTCCCCAAAACGTCTTTGCAATGAGTCTACCTACAATAACAACAGGGTTGAGATAGATCCCTTTTTTTTGTAAATCAGCAGCGTTTTTAGCAGACTTCTTCCTTCTTTCCGCTACGGGTACATACTTAGACCAATAATCATAACCCATCCTTACTCTCCTAATACTTTATTTATGTCTAAAGAAATCATACTCATCAGTTGTTCATTAGTTAATTCTGAAAAAGAAAGCTCAGATTCGGGTTTCAACACATCGTGAGACAGGTTTTTCTTAGAAGTAATTAACTGATCAATTTTTTCTTCTACAGTACCGGGGCAAATAAATTTATGTACAAGAACAGGATGTTTTTGTCCAATTCTATATGCGCGATCTGTGGCTTGATTTTCAACGGCAGGGTTCCACCAACGATCAAAGTGAATCACATGAGAAGCTCTTGTAAGAGTTAAACCTGTTCCTCCAGCCTTTAAAGAAAGGACAAAAAAAGGGGGACCCAACTCTTGTTGAAAACTTTCTACAAGGGCAGCCCTTTTTTTAATCGCCGTCTTTCCATCTAACACTAGCCCTTCTCTTCCAAAAATTTGCGTCAAAAAAGAAAAAAGAGCCGGGATGATCTCTGTAAATTGTGTAAAAATCAATACTTTTTCTCTTTTAGCCGCAATCTCTTCACAGATCTCTTGTAAACGGATAAATTTTCCACTCCCTTCTCTAGTGTAGTCTCCATGTCCTAAACACTGCGCTGGGTGGTTACAGATTTGTTTAAAGCGAAGCAGATAAGACAAAATGAGGCCCTGCCTCTTTATCCCATCTTTTGTTTCCTTCAACCTGTCAGATAGTTCATAAGCAGCTTGTTGATACAAGGAAATCTGCTCTTTACTCAAGGAACAGTAGCTCTGTATTTCTGTTTTATCAGGTAGATCTGAAATAATGCTTTTATTGCTTTTAAGCCGTCTTAAAATATAAGGCTGTGTCAGCTTATGTAAGGCAGAAATAAAACGTTGATAATCAGAAGAAGTACTATCTTTGCCTGCTTTTTTAGAATAAGTAGAAAAAGATTTACTTGAGCCTAACAATCCCGGAGAGGTAAAATCAAATAAGGACCAAAGGTCTCCTAGCTTATTTTCAATCGGAGTTCCTGTTAACGTAAAACGGATTTGGCTTTTTAGTTTTTTTACAGCAATCGTCTGTTTAGCCCCCGGATTTTTAATGAGCTGAGCTTCATCTAAAATTAATAGATCCCAATCCATCTCTTTTAGCCAATCCATTCTATAGACATTGGCATATGTTGTAATCACAAGATCAGCTTCTTTAAGCTGAGTCTCTTTATTTTGTTCCAACTCTTCTAAATTAGTCACCGAGCTATGAGCTATTACAATCTTAAGAGAAGGGGTGAATTTATTAGCTTCAGCAAGCCAGTTCCCTAGTAAAGAGGCAGGAACAACTAACAAATGGATTTTTTTTTCTGTAATATTTTGATATTTAATCAAAAGCAAAAGAGCTAACACCTGAATTGTCTTTCCAAGACCCATATCATCGGCTAAACAGCCACCTAATTTAAGCTTGTAGAGCAATTCTAACCAGCTAACCCCTGCTATCTGATAGGGACGTAATGTGGCATGAAGATGCTCTTGTAAGATAGCCTCTGTAGTTTTTTCTACAATCTGGCTCGGGTTTCTCAACTGGTCTAATACTGATTTCAACCAGTCTCCAGCTATAACAGTAGCCCACTTCTCTGTTTCAACTTGAGCCTCTTCCTCTTCTTTACTACCGCCTCTATTCATTCCGGCAAGAAGTCGCATACTCTCTGCTACAGAAATTCCGTTATGAGCACCTTTTTGCAGTTTTTCAAAATGGGATAAAACGCTTTCTAGCTTTTGTTGATCGATCTCAACCCAGGTACCCTTAATATTAACCAAAGGATCTTTTGTCTTAAGTAATGCACTCCACTCTTCCTTTGTCAAGGATTGACCATCTTCTAAAGAAAGTTGTAAGTTAAAATCTAATAACGCATTAGCCCCTAAGGTGCTATTTTGAACATCGCCGAGTTTCACAACAACTCTAGGTCTAGGAGGTCTTTTAGGATTCCACCAGTTAGGCACCCTTATCATAATTCCGCTTTCTTCCATAAGAGGAATATCTTGCAGAAAATGGTGAGCTTCACGGGCTGTCCAGGCTTGAGGATGAAAGATATCCCCCTTATCGACTAGAGTCTTAATCCAAGAGCTTTTTTCAGCGGCCTTTTGTACAGAAGTTAATAAAGCTAATAAAGTAGAACGATTCTCTTCTCCTGCATACTCTTGTAAGGCTCGTTTTAAGGGAAGATGCTGCGCTACAGCTTGCTTAGAGAGTTTTGTTGTATAAGTAGCTAAGAAGGCAAAGGGTCTTTGTTCATCTTTTTTATTTTCTGCCAAATGAAAACATACTCGACCTATAATCATCCATTTAGGGTTATAGGATCTTAAATACTCTTGTACCCCTCCAACAAACTGCGCCAATTCTTTTTCTAAAGCTACCCTAAGATTGTTCCAGATGGAACAAAGCACCTCTACATTCAAGTATTCAACACCCTTAATACAAAGTGCCACATCAAGAACTTCTTGTAGCTCTAAAGCCCCCGGAACGGGTATGGGAGGAAGATCTTTCCCTTCTGAAATCTGCATTAGTTTACAAACTTGAGAAATGAACTTACGAGAAAAGGATTGCCAGAAAAAAAAACTCGCAGGAAGAGGCTCTTGAAACTCCAAGATCCCAAGATGCAACAAACCTAAATAAGAGTCTTTCTCAAATAAAGACTTTATTTTCTCTAGAACGTTAACAGAAACAGATTCCGAGGCCTTGGTGCTATCATCTAAATAGACATGCCCTTCTGAAGATAAAACCAGCTCTGCTGCTACATCTTGCATCAATTCTAGCATAGATTAAAATCACTTACAAATTAATGACTTACATTCTAATAGAAATTGTTTTTGTTTTCTAGGAATTTTATTTAAACCGTCACAGATCCTCGAAAAACAGGGCACATGGGAAAATTGGCGAATGAAATTCAATGAACATATATTAGATAATTTCCATCTCTTTTTCAGACAATTGCCCTACTAGACAAATTACAAAAATAGGAATGTCCCGCTTTCGTAAGTTATTCTTCAAAAAGTGATGCACCAAGTTCAGAGGGTGTCTTTTTATTATTTCAATTAAATATTGATAATATGCGGGTTTTGCCAAATAAGATTTGTGCGAAATGCTTTAGCATGCATTTCAAGATTCACTTTAACATAAATATTTGTAAAGTTTAGACTCTACTGTAACGGTGAAATGAGCCTCTTTCCCTACTTGTTTTTGCGTAGTTCTATGAAAATTAACCCCTAAAAGACGGATTTTCTTCCCACTTCGGATAAAAGGTTGATAGTATTCTTTGTCCTCTATTTGCTCTAAAGCTTTTTTAGTGGATTCATTAAACTTTACTTCTACGATGTAATATAGTTTAGGAAGTTCTAGCACAAGATCGATAAACCCGTCAGCGGTTGCATGCTCAGCTAAAGTCTTAACTCCACATGCCTGAAAGGTTGTGATCAGTAAAGCGTGATAAAACTCTTCCCTAGAGATGTGTAATATAGAAGGAATGTGGGAGCACAAAGTATTAAAAAGGCTTTCGATTTTAGGGGTATCTTCTTTAGTAAGAGCTCCTATTAGATCTGTAGAGAAGTTAGATATTTCGTTAAGATTTAGGTTCAGTAAAATCCCCATCATATGCCGTTGCATCGCAGCTTGTACTTCTAGATTAGGAAATCCTAATGTATATTTTCCATCTACAAAATCTTTAATCGTAAGATAGCCTGTTTGCAGCATGATAGCCGGAATAGGAATAGCATTCGCATCAAAATATTTAGGTTCTATCTTACTTATTTTAAATTCTTCCATTTGAAAAATACTTAGATTGTTTTTTGCATATTCTTTTTTAAGGAGCTCTATTAAAAAAGAAGGGGTTCCCGAGTCAAACCAATAGTTTTCTAATTCCATACTGCGTACGGCTTTTATAAAAGAAAAGGGATTGTATACGGCAGGTGAGTTTTCTGTGAAATGATACCCATTGTAGTTTTTTTTAAGCTCAGCCCGTAGTTCAATAACAGAAGTGTTTTTTTTCTCTGCCATTTTCTCTATATAAGGGAGGAAGTAGGTGTCAATTTCTTCTTCTGAGTATCCGCAGACGCAGGCATAATCAGGAAGTCTAGACAGATCTTCTGGATGACTTAATCCAGAAAAAACCCCTGCTTTAGCAAAGCTGCTCACTCCAGTAAGAAAAAGAAAATGGATAGGTCCCCCTAAACTTTTAACTGTGGCAAAAAAACTCTGAATCGCTTTTAACACTTCTAGTAGCTGAGGAGCATGTAAATTAGATAAAATGGCATGGTCATATTCATCGATTAAAACAGCTACTCTTTTAAATTTTTCAAATAAAGCATCAACTAAAGTGCATAAAGCAGCGTTAGGGTTAACTAAAGATAGCGTATCAGAAATTTTATAATGTTTTGCTATTTCAGCTAAGCATGCACAAAGAGATTCCTTTACAGTATTGGCATTTGTATGGTCAAGCCTAGAAAAATCTAAATGAATAACTCCATAAACAGGCCATGTGTAAGTACTTTTTGCAATCCAAAGATCCTTAAATAATTTCTTTTTGCCTAAAAGGATTTCTTTTAGGGTGGAGACAAATACTGATTTTCCAAATCTGCGAGGACGAGACAGAAAAAAACTTTGACCCCTTTGAATAACTAAATCGTGTGCGTATTTTGTTTTGTCTACATAAAGATAATTAAACTCACGAATATTAGAAAAATCTTGAATAGAGAAGGGGAGCTCTTGCATAAAAATACCTAAAGTAGTTATTTGAATACTATAACAAACACCTGGGTATGCCTCAAGTAAAAAGCGCCTTCTTCCGGCTTGGTTCCGTATAAGTAGTAGAGGGTCTTGTAAGAGCTCATAAATCTCTTAGACAGCAAAACATGCAATCCTCTTTTGAGGAAACAAGCCTCCTAGCTACATCAACAAGAGTTTATTTTAAATGAAGCTTTAGACCTTTACCCAATCACTAGTACTTTTCTGATTTTCTGCCGTGTTTTGAATCACTGGGGATCCCAAGCAAGAGAGATATGATTGAAAGTTGTGTTTGAAAGATAAAGAGCGTACCTTTGAAGGTATCTGAAATCTTCAAAAAAATAAGGGGTACGCTCATGAAAGAGAATATCATTTCACAAGAAAATAATCATCCTTCAAATAGTTTTAATAATATATTGGAGGAAACTCTCAGGGAGGGAGCTAGGAGGCTTCTTCAGCAAGCAATAGAATGTGAGGTTGATGAATATATAAAGATGTTCGATAGCCAAAGAGGAGATGATCATAAAAGGTCGATAGTTCGCAATGGATATTTACCTGAAAGAGCGCTGCAGACTGGAATAGGTCCTATAGAAGTAAGGCAAGCTAGAGTTAGGGATAAAACAGGAAACAGTAAGTTCACAAGCGCGATCCTTCCTAAATACATAAGGAAAACTCCAAGTATAGAAACTGTAATACCCGCGCTCTATTTGAAGGGCATATCAACGAGTGACTTCTCAGAAGCGTTGGAAGCACTTTTAGGAAGTAATGCCAAGGGATTATCTCCCTCTGTTATTTGTCGCTTAAAGGAAACTTGGAAAGAAGAATTTAAGACATGGAATACCAGAGAGCTGTCGGGAAAACGTTATGTATATATCTGGGCAGATGGAATTTATTTTAACGTTCGTTTAACCGACGACCGACCCTGCGTTCTTGTCTTGATAGGAGCTTTGCCTTCTGGAAAAAAAGAGGTAATTGCAATACAAGATGGGCAAAGAGAAAGTTCATTATCCTGGAGAGAACTACTTTTAAGTTTATCGAGACGAGGATTAGAAATGGCGCCTAGTTTAGCAGTTGGCGATGGAGCTTTAGGTTTTTGGAAGGCTCTAGAAGAAGTGTATCCTAGTACAAAGCAACAACGTTGTTGGGTGCATAAAACAGCCAATATTTTGGATAAGATGCCTAAATCGGTGCAAAAAGGGGCTAAAATGATGATTCATGAGATGTATTTGTCTTCTACTAAACAAGCAGGATTGAGAGTTTTTGAGGATTTTATAAGTCTTTATGAAGCTAAATACCCAAAAGCTTGTGAGTGTCTCAAGAAAGACAAAAAAGAATTATTTACTTTCTATGACTTTCCTGCAATGCACTGGCAGCATATACGAACAACAAACCCAATAGAGTCCAGTTTTGCAACAGTGCGTCTAGGACAAGGCAGACGAAGGGATGTGGTTCTAGGGAAGCTACATTATCTCTAGTGTTCAAGCTGGCAATGGGAGCTGAGAAAAACTGGCAAAAACTCAGAGGATCTATCCTAATAGAAAAAGTAATACAGGGAGTAAAATTTGTTGATGGAGAAGAAAAACAAGGTCAAGAAATCGTAGCTTAATTAATTGCTGGAGAAGGTGTGCTCAGAAACTCGAAACACAACATTTGACAATATCTCTCAAGCAAGACTAAGACAGTCTTGTAAGGCAACTACTTCTACTGCATTCGCTGCAATGAGATTGTCTCAGAAAAAATAACATAAGCCATTTTTTTCCAGGGCCGTGCCTATCACTGAAATGGTTAGATAAATTACTTATTGATGTATAAATAATTTAGTTTAGTAAACATTTAACTTGTTTTAGTTTTTCACGGTTAGTATAATAATTCAACTAGTATAATTAAAAAATAACAGGAAACACTTTGAATAAAAAATTCTACATCGCCGCTCTGTTTTTTCTTCCTTTATTGCATCTCAACGCTGAGGAAAAGACACGGGAAGAGCTTATAATAGAAGAATCAAAAAGCGCTTTAGAGCGAAGCTTGAGAATCGCTACGCAATTTTATTCTTTGGAACGAGAAGAAAAATTCAAGGAGATGACGGATAAAATCTTAAAGAGTAATGAGACTAAAGAGTCGATAAAGCAACTCATTATCTCTACTGGCAGACGATTTTTTCTATTCTCATATCCAAGCGATGGATTTCAAGTAAAAGGCTATATCAGCTTTCTTCCTAATCCTACAGAAAACCCCCTCTTAATATTTTTAAGAGGCGGCAATCGCGCTCTTGGATTAATGCATCCTGCTACAGAGTTTACATGCGCTAGAAACTATACAGTAATTGCTACGACCTATAGAGGGGGCGTTTCAGAGGGAACCGATGAATTTGGCGGGAGAGAAGTCAATGATGTGCATAATTTAATGGAATACTTTCCTATTCTTCAAAAAAAATTAACCATTCAATTTACTCCAAAAAAGACATTTATTTTAGGTGGCAGCAGAGGAGGAATGGAAATGTTCTTAGCTATGAGCAGGTCTTCTTTCTTACAAGCCAAAATAACAAAAGCAGCCTCTCTTTCAGGGCTTCTCGACATGAAAGAATGCATGGCTTATCGAGAAGATATGAGAAGAATGTTTATTAACGATTTTGGATTAACACCGAATAAAAATGAAGATGAATGGATTACCTATCGCAATCCTCTTGAGAATGTATCAAGTCTTCGAAAAGATCTTCCTATTCTTATTCTTCAAGGAACAGGTGATTTACGCGTTAGTCTTAATGAGGGGCGTAACATGGTAAAAGTACTAGAAAATAATGGCAATCCTGTTACTTATGTGGAAGTCCCAGGGGGAGACCATTGCCTTACTAACTTCCCCAACCGTATGAACATAATCGGAGATTGGTTTGAAAATTAGACTCTTTGAAAACTTAACTGATTAAGCACCACATAGAGTCTAAAAATACGATCTTATTCGGACTTATTGACATCTTAGAACAGTTCAGAATGAGACTTAAATCTAGTTAAAAACAGAATATCGTCTTCTGTTTTATAAATTAATAGAATATCATTTCTAACATGACATTCCCTATGACTTATCCAATGACCTGTTAAGTTATGATCTCGATTTTTAACCGGCAAAGCTTTTTTATTAGCTAAAAGGATAATAATTTCTTGAAAATCTAAAAGAACTTCGTTTTGATGTTTATATTTTTTTAAATCTCTTTTTATCGATGTAGTAAATTCAATTTTAAGCATTCGGATCAATCCCCATCGCTAACCAGAATTCTTCTAACGAATTGCAACGAGTTAAGTTTTTCTTTTCATCAACATCACGCATTGCTTTTCTAGTTACAGCATTAGGTTCATCATGAGGAATATTAGGCCTCACATAGGACATGATAAACTCACTAATAGTCATTTTTTTCTTAGTTGCCAATATTTTAATATAAGTTCTTTCTTCTTCAGAAACATCAATTGTAACCTTTACCCTATGAGGGTGAGACTGAGCTGTCATATAAGACTCCATGTTGATTATACTCTTCATTGTATCAAAAAGTCGGATTATAGAAAAGCCTAAAACTAGGCAACTAGACAATACTAAATATAGGCATCGAAAGATCAAAATTTCACAAAAAATAAATTTAAATATTTTACAATAAGCATATTACGCAAGCAAAAATAAATAATTTAAAAGAACAAATAGAATCTCAATCAGAAGGATCAACTGATTTAAGCATCACATAGGGTCCAAAAATACGATCTTATTCGGACTTATTGACATCCATTTGCTCCCAACAGTGAGACAATTCAAGTATTTGGGGAAATTAGAGCCGTTTGTCAATCGTTCTAGATAACTGCGAAAAGTTCATTTTTCATCCTAAAAATGAACTTTTATGGAACAAGATTGTGATTGGTAGTTTCTTTTTTAAGCTCCGCATCAGCTCCTATAACCCAGCCGCCTCCTACTGCTTTATAAAGCTCTATAAGAACTAAGAACTGATCCGCTTGCGCTGCAATCATATTCATCTCAGCAGAAAGGACTTGCCTTTGAGCATCTAAGACTGTGAGGTAATCGGTCTGTCCCTCATAATAGCGATCCCAAGCAAGACTAAGATAGTCTTGTAAAGCAGCGACCTCTGCAACATTGCTTGCATAAATCTCTTTATTCTTCTGAAATCCAATTAAGGAATCATCTACTTCTCTTAAAGCATTCAGGATCGTTTGCTCGTAGGTAAATACTAATTCTTGTTTTTGTATTTCTGCAATTTTAAGCTGATTGACTAAAAGACCTCCCGTGAAGATCTCTTGCACTATCCCCCCACCTAATAACCAGGTGCGAGCTGATCGAGCCAACATCCCCTG
>CANNLR010000001.1 GCA_947505635.1 Chlamydiota bacterium | reverse complement strand
TTCCTCTCCTAAAAGACTATATACAGCATAATCCAGCTTATAGCGCATTGGATAAGTAAAAAATGCTTCTGTGTAGTCTTTGTAAATTACATGTAAATACAAAGAAGGCTTACGAGTTAGATCCTCTTTAGAAACCTTCCATTCTATAATTAACTTCTCTCCTAAAGGAGGATGGGTTTGTCTAGAATCTGGCGTGCCGAGAGCTACACTTGCTAAATAATCTTTATCAACACTTTCTTGAGCAATAGAAATATAGTATTTCTGACACCCACTGAACAAAACTGCTGTAATCAATAAAATTGTTAATTTTTGCATGAAATTATATGGCTTCTTTCTGTAAACTTCTATTGAGAAGCAAGCCTCTCTTTTTAGCAAGGAAAAAATGGATCCTCAAGCCGTTTATGGCATCATATTTAGTGAAAATAAAAAAAATGTACTTCTTGTCCAAAGAAGAGACCTCCCTGTTTGGGTTCTTCCTGGCGGAGGGCTAGACCCTAAAGAAACCCCAGCAGAAGGGGCTTTAAGAGAGGTTGAAGAGGAAACTGGGTATCAAGTCGAAATCATAAGACAAATAGCAAAATACCTGCCTGTCAATAGCCTTACACAAAAAACATATTTTTTTGAATGCAGGATCATTGGAGGATTTGCTACTCTTAATTCCGAAGCAAGGAATATTCGCTACTTTCCTGTTGCAAATCTCCCCTCTCACTTACCTCCACCCTTTCCTCTTTGGATTGCTGATGCTCTTTTAGAAAAACAAGAAATTTTGACTAAAAAAATTGAAGGTGTTACTTACTGGATTCTTTGTAAACTTCTTCTAAAACATCCCGTTTTAGTTTTGCGCTATCTTCTCACTAAAGTAGGCATTCGTTTTAATGACAAAACCTGACGCTCTACACAAGTTACAAGAACTTTGCAATCTACACACCTCTTCCTCTTTCAATCTGCATTCTAGAGTGCATAAGATGCAAAAAAGTGATCTTTACGTAAAAAGAGAAGATGAATTGAGCTTTAGTGTTAGCGGCTCCAAACTGAGAAAATATGCATCGATCCTTCCCATTCTTAAAAAAAACAAGAATACGACCATTGCTTTAGTAGGTTCTGCCTATTCCAATCACATCCTTTCTTTAGTACAACTGCTCAAACAAGAAAACCTTCCCTATCAACTCTTTTTAGAAAAGCCAAAAACAGGAGCTCCTCAAGGGAATTTCTTTTTTCTCTCTCTTCTTCTTACTAAAGGAGAACTCATCTGGATTGAAAAAGCTCCCGATTCTTTATCAAAATCTTGGATACAATCATGGGAAGAGGCCCTACAAAAAACATTCTTTTGGATCCCTTTAGGAGGCTGCATGAAAGAAGGTTTTTTTGGAGCCTTAACATTAGCTTTAGATATTTTGGCGAATGAAAAAGAAACAGGAAAAGAATTCAACCACATCTTTGTTGACGCAGGAACTGGCCTTACAGCCGCGGCTTTGATTCTAGGACTAACCTACCTGCAAAAAAAGATTCAAATCACTGTTGTTTTATTAGCAGGAACGAAGGAAAGCTTTCTTAAAGAACTTCTTTTTTTCCAATCCATCTTAGAAGAGGCTCTGCAAGAAACAGTTCCTCTTATAGACAATTATCAAACAACCTTCCCTATAACCGCTAAAAGCTTTGGATCCTGCAATAAAAAAGTCTTTGAAACCATCACGAGAGTTGCAAGAGAAGAAGGCTTCTTCCTAGACCCTCTTTACACAGCAAAGCTTTACCTTACAGCTGAAGAGCTCATAACTGAAAAGCCGGCCCTATGGATCCATTCGGGAGGGGCGTTATCTATAACAGGCTTTCAAGAAGAACTTCTAAAGAGCTCTCACTTGAGTAGGTTCTTTTAAAACAACCTGCTTAAATAATCCTCCAAGCCTCATAACAGAAAGAATCCAAGCGCCTAAAACAACAAACAAAATCCCTGAAATATAGGGAGTAGAAGCGCCAATCCCACCTAAAATAATGATTAATCCTTGATAAGTCAAAGAAGCTCCTGATTTACCGACCCCAGCTCCTAGTCCGTCAATAGCTGCTTTCCCACGCAATTTAGAGTCCGCATCCAACGGCAAGAAGGCTAGTTCTTTTGAAGCATCAAAGACCGAATACTTGCCTGCTTTACTTAAGCAATTTTGCAAGGAACCAAAATACACCGTTAGAGCAAAGGGAGAGGCTCCAAACAGAATCATAGCAAAACTCGTTAGGGCATCCCCACAAAAAAGAAAAGTGAAAAAGCCAACAGCCATGACCATCATAACTAAAGGAGTTAATATAGCGACAAAAGTCCAACCTAACCTACTTACCATAACAGAAAATAGGGCTCCACACAGAGTAGCTACAATACCCGTTCCCATTGTGATCATATTCATATGCCTAAGCATTTCATTAGGCTTTAAAAAAAAGAATCTCGTTAACTGTTCTTTCCATAAGATATCCGTCACATTAATAGATATATTATATCCAAGGACAATCATCGCTAGACAAAGTAAGTATTTTGATTTGGAGATATATTTAATACTTTCCCTGATCGACAACTTTAGTTTTTCTTTTTTTATAACAGGTTCGCCTTGAATAGGCTTAGACTCTTCTTTTATAATAACGTTCCGGTTAATCCAATAGAAAACGCCAATAGCAATTAAACCTAAACAGGTCAACGTCAATGTTGTGCTAACCAAAGTCTGTCTCCACATGTCTTGAGCTGAAGAAGAAAAAGCACTTCCGCATAAAATCCCAATACCCCCTCCTAAAATAGGAGCTACATTAGAACCTATATTCAAAATTCCATACGTTCTCTTAGCTTGAGAAATTTCTGTACTATCGTTAGCAAATCCCCAGAATAACACTGTCAAAACAACCGTGGCCCAAAGCTCCGAAATGACGTAAAAAGAAGTGAACGTCCAGTTGCGAATCATGGCAATCATTCCCTTAAAACCTGTAGGCACATGAGAAGTCAACCAATTTCCAAAGGTGTCTAAATGTAAGACTTCGCTGTTAGGGTGAATAACGAATGTAAATAAAAGAAAATAAAGAAGAAAACTAGCAACCACAATATAAAAAACAGACTCTTTTGAAAAATGCCTGGCCAACCTTGTATATACCCAAGTCGCTGCAATGGCTCCTGGTAAAATCCCCCAAACCTTCAAAAAAGGAATAGCTTCAGCCCCCGAATGCTTTGCCGTCAGCACAATTGTATCTTTAAGGTTTCTTAAGAGGTTGTAACAAATACACAGTAAAAAAAGTAAAATCAACATAGATACAACTTTTTTCACTTCTGACCGATGCACCGGCCAAAACAAAGATCTAAGAACTCCAAATTTTTTTTCCTCAACAGACATCAGCACCATTCCTTGTAGGCAAAATCCATAAGATAATACACTAAAAAACAATTAACAATCACTAAAAAACTTTTTTTTGACGATCTTTTCCCAAACTCTTAAGACTTAAGCCAAGAACAAATAAAATATTTTACAAAAACTTGAGCAAATATTTTATTTAATCAAAAAAAGGTTCTATTTTTTAGGCTAAACTCTTGTACTAAAAGCAGCAAAACCTTCAAAATCTAAAGAGTAAACAAAAACTCTAAAAAGGAGAATCTTCGATGAAATCCCTAGTATTTAAAGGCTTGCTCGCGATAAGCTCTTTATTTTCAACCCAAGCCAAGGCAGACAATATGTCCACTAACAAACCTACCATCGTTGTTGTAGAGACAACACAAGGAACTTTTGAAGTCACATTAAAATCTGATATTGCTCCAAAAGCCTCAGAAAACTTTGTCCATTTAGCCACAAGTGGTTACTATAATGGCATCACTTTCCATAGGATTATTAAAGATTTCATGATCCAAGGAGGAGATCCTACAGGAACAGGAGCTGGAGGACAATCTATGTGGAATAAAAATTTCGAAGATGAATATTCACCTTCTGTAAAATTTGACCGTCCAGGACTCTTAGCTATGGCTAACAGAGGACCTAATACTAATGGCAGCCAATTCTTTATCACAACAGCCTCTACCCCATGGCTTAACCAAAAGCACACTATTTTTGGAGAAGTTACAAGTGGTTATGATGTTATTAAAAAAATGGATGCTACAAAAACAGGCACTGGTGACCGTCCCTTAGAGACTCAAAAAATCATTAAAATCTATGTAAAACAATAAGAATTCTTCTTAAGAGACTTCTACTTTTCAGAAGTCTCTTTTCTTTTTAATAAAAAACTGCTATGGATGTAAAATAAAACATTTACAACTGGCAGGCCTTTTTTATGTTAAAAAAAACCACCTCTTTCGTTCTCCTCTTTCTTCTCCTTTTTTCCTACGCAAGAGCTGATAATATTACAGGATTTTGGACAACTCTTAACAAAAAAACAAATAGACCAAGCTCCATCATCGCTATCTATCCTTACGAAGGGCAATACTATGGCAGAATCATTGCTACTTATAATGCAGAGGGTCTTATGGATGACACGATCTACCATCCTAAAGATAGAGCCCCCGGAATTGTAGGAAATCCTTACTACAGTGGACTTGATATAGTTTGGACAACTAAAGCAAATCAAAACAGCAAATATAAAGGATATGTTGTAGACCCAACTAAAGGGAAAAAATATACAGCTAAATTATGGAAAGACGGCGACAATGTTATTCTTCGAGGAGAAGTCTTGATTTTTGGAAAAAATGTCACTTGGCCCCCCTTTCTTGAAGCCAACTTTACAAAAGACTTTCCTAAGCCAGACCTTTCTACTTTCATTCCCATAATTCCCAAAACGCTGCATTAGAATATGATATACCTTACATTCGCACTTACCTTCTTCTTTTATCCTTGCTACGCAGAAAAAGCCTCAAGACTTCTTCCTGAAGGCGCTCTTCTGCATCTAGAAATCAATATGAATGGAGGACAAAGGCTCCTTTTAAATGACAATTCAGCCTGGGATGTCGATCCGGAAGATCTGGAAATAAGCCGCCTTTGGATATCTCCTTTCCCTCTACAAATCACCCTAGGGGGATCCGATCTTTATCCCTATCTCATCATCAATACGCAATCACAAAAACAAGTTAAGGCAAAACCTTCAACCTACTCTATCGAATAAGCTCTGCAATATCATCCAATTTCAAACTCCCCTCTTTAACAAGAATTCTATCTTCTAAATAGCTTACGATAGAAGGCATCTTTTGCACATGAGACACTACAAGATCCACAAGAGATATTTCTCTTAAAGGACTTAATAAAATCTTCCCACTTTTAAACATCTCATATCCGTCGCCTCCATTTAAAACATAATCAACGGTAGCTACTTTATACATTTTTTTAAGGTCTAAAGATTCTTTTCCCACAAACACATCTTGCACTCGCTTCCCAACAGGCTGATTAACATCATAATAAAATTGCATTCCAGATACTTGAGGAAATCGTCCCGCATTTGCCCCTGCTCTAGAAACTCCATTTTCTAAAGCTTCTAAGATACTTGCCCCCGCAATATCAACCATAACAGCGACATTTTGAAAAGGAAGCTCCGTTAAAAAACTTCTCAAAGTTAACACCATGCCCGGCTCATAGGATTTATTTCCCCGAATGAGTCCTCCACTGATAAACCCAATATCAGCCCCGCAAGATTCTCGAAGAGCATCCACAATTAGATTAGCAAACTTAGACTCCCTTGCCCTTACATTACTAGATAAAGTATCACAGTGCATACCCATTATTCCTATAGGCTCTCTTGTGAATTTTTCTAAAGTAGCTTGCAGATTATCGACAATAGCTGCGATCTCTGGATCTTTAGGAAAATTCTTATTTAAAATAACATTCCAAGAAGGCAAGACATCGACCTTATTAGTCTCTTCATTTTTTTCTAAAATCAGATCTAACCTAGTTAGATAATAAGCATTCTGTCCCGATTTATGAATAAATGTTTTATCATTATGATACGTTTCAACTTCATGATCATGACCTCCTAAAATGACAGCAATTTCTGGCACTTCCTCAGCAAGCCATCTATCCTCTTTTATATGAAGATGCGTAAGAGCTACAATCACATCAGCCCCCTGACTTTTAAGATCTGCTATCATCTCTTTTGCTGTGTAGACTAGAGGGGAAAAACAAACTTTTTTGCCTGTAGCAGACAAATTAGGAGTCTCAACCGTAACAAGACCAAAAAAGCCCACCTTAATCCCCTCTACATCTAAAATTATAGTTTGTTGATCTCCTGTGAAAGGCTTACCATCCAGTCCTATAGCATTTGCTGTTAGCCAAGGGAAATGCGATTCTTGAATCCTTTTTTTCACCTCATCAGGCCCAAAATCAAACTCATGGTTTCCCAAAATAACAACATCAATGCCTAAACGATTAAAAAGATCAATACGATGTGCTCCTTTATCAAGCGTTGATAAAAGAGACGGGGATAAGAAATCTCCATTAACAGTAGTAATATGATGTTTTGACTTAGCTCTTTCTTCCTTTAAAAGAGTTTGCATTTCAGCAAATCCCCCTCTCCCTAAAGAATCTGGAATAATCTCATACACATCATTGAAGGTCAAAATCGTCAAAACTGACGTCTGAGACTGAAGTGGCAACTTAAGACCATGAGCCAAAACTATCAAAGAGAACAAAAAAAGCTTACTCATAAAAATACCCCTTTTTAGATAAAACCAGAAAAAGGGGAAAATACATTTTTACTTCATTGCTTAGCAAGAGAAGTTTTCCTGTCCAGACTTTTAATAAAAATACTAGACAAGGCTTATATTCTTCCGTATACTTTAGCCAACTTACTTAAGAGAAAATCATGTCTAAAAACGAAAGATTTTTTAATACCGTTGGCGCAATTAACCCACACAAGCACTATTTCATACCCCATCGACTCGATTGGACCCAACTAACTGATTTTATTAAAAAAGAATACTACTTCGTCCTTCATGCTCCTAGGAAAAGCGGAAAAACAACAGCCATTATTGAATTTGTAAACCATCTTAATCAAGAAGGAACCTATAAAGCATTATACCTTTCCATTGAATCGGCACGTATAGCCGTAAATGACGTGACCCGTGCCGTACAAATAATTCTCGAACAATTTAGAAATAAAATAGAGAGCTTTTTGCCTAAGGAAAAAAAAGCTTTAGCTTACCTTGAAAAAGTCCTTAATGAACCCATTAAAGAAAGCGGCGTTTTGAGTTTCTTATATTTTTGGGCCAAAAATAGTAAAAAACCACTTGTGCTTTTTTTTGACGAATTTGATGTATTAGCAGGAGAGTCCTTAATTGCTATGCTAACACAGCTTCGTACAGGATACACGGATCGTCCTAAACATTTCCCTCAAACTATCTGTTTAGTTGGAGTCCGAGACTTACGAGATTATAAAATCAAAACAAAACAGCAAGAAGAGCTCGGAGTTCTTTATAGTCCTTTTAATATCAAAGCTGAATCTTTAATTCTTCCTGACTTTTCATTGGAGAATATCAAAAACCTATATAGACAACATACAGAAGAGACTGGGCAAATTTTCACAGATGAAGCAATAGAATATGCCTTTACCCAAACACAAGGTCAGCCCTGGCTTGTAAATGCTCTAGCCTATCAAGCTTGCTTTCGAGATGTGCAGGATCGATCTCAACCCATCACGCTGCAGGTAATAGAAAAAGCAAGAGAAGCGTTGATTAAAAGATACGATACTCACATGGATGCCCTTTTAGACAGGCTTAATGAACCTAGAGTACTAAAGATCATAGATATTCTCCTTAGCAGCAGCGATGGACCTGGGTTTGATCCAGATGATCTCCAATACGTACGAGATTTAGGACTCATCAGTAGAAAGGAGATTCGCATTGCAAACCCCATTTATCAAGAAATCATCCCAAGGGCTCTTGCTCACACAAGGCAAGAAGAAATCCTACAACAACTTTCTTGGTATCAAGAAAACGACGGCTCACTAAATATCCCTAAACTCTTAAAAGCTTTTACGCAATTTTATCGAGAAAATTCTGAAATATGGTTAGAAGGGTTTGCTTATAAAGAAGCAGGGCCCCATCTCTTACTTTTAGCCTTCTTGCAAAGAATTATTAATGGAGGGGGAACGATTCACCGAGAATATGCTTTAGGACGAAGACGGGCAGATCTTCTCATCACATGGAAAAGTCAACGTTTTGTCATAGAACTAAAAATAAATAGAACAAAAGACACCTTGCCTTTAGGCTTAGAACAAACAGCAAGTTATATGGATAAAACAGGCTCCAAAGAAGGTCACCTTATCATTTTCGATCGAGATATCAAAAAAACATGGGAAGAAAAAATTTATCATAAAACAGAAACAGTACAAGGCAAAACTGTGGAAGTTTGGGGAGTGTAAATAATTTATCAACACCCACATCACCGCTTGACAAATCAGGTAAAAACCACTATTTTATTTAATTCTTAATGTAAGTATTAGAAGGTTTTTATGGCACCACAATTTACAGAATCCGTTACCTCTGCTTTAGAGCAGGCTTACCAAAATGCCCTTGCAGCAAAAAAAACAGAAGTAACAGAAAGCCACCTACTCCAAGCTCTTTTAGAAGAAAGCACAGGTTATTTTCCTTCCTTAATAAAAGCTTTGAATCTGAATCCAACCGCCCTTTTAAATGCCGCTATACAAACAGCTGCAAGAGCTCCCTCTTTCACAAATGAATCTGATCTTCCCAAATTGTCTACTCAACTACAAAAAAGAATTTTAGAAGCTGAGAATCTTGCAAAAGAGTGGAAAGACACTTTCATCAGTGCAGACCATCTACTGTATCTTTTTTGGAAAGCTCCTCAAGAGCCTTTTACCTCTTGGAAAAAAGAATCTCCACTATCTCTTCAAACCATTAAACAACAAATAGAAAAAATCCGAGGAGGAACCTCTATGGACTCTGCTTCTGCTGAATCTGGATTACAAGCTTTAGAAAAATATTGCAAAAATCTTACTGCTCTTGCCAAGCAAGGAAAATTAGACCCTGTTATCGGACGAGATGAAGAAATCAGAAGAACCATGCAGGTTTTAAGTCGAAGAACAAAAAACAACCCCATGCTTATAGGCGATCCTGGAGTTGGAAAAACAGCTATAGCAGAAGGCCTCGCCATCCGAATCATCCAAGGAGATATTCCTGATTCTTTAAAAGATAAGCAGATCTTCGTCTTAGACATGGGCAGTTTGATTGCTGGCGCTAAATACCGTGGAGAGTTTGAAGAACGGCTGAAAGGAGTCTTAAAAGAAGTAGAAAAAAGCGAAGGACAAATTATCCTATTTATCGATGAGGTCCACACTCTAGTTGGAGCTGGAGCCTCTGAAGGATCTTTAGATGCAGCTAACTTATTAAAGCCTGCCCTAGCTAGAGGAACTCTTCATTGCATAGGAGCTACAACCCTTAATGAATACAAAAAATACATAGAAAAAGATCCTGCTTTAGAACGGCGATTTCAAACGATATTAATCCAAGAGCCTTCTTTAGAAGATGCAATCACCATCTTACGAGGGCTTAAAGAAAAATATGAAATCTATCATGGTGTCCATATTCAAGACTCGGCGCTTCAAGCTGCTGTCTTTTTATCTCATCGTTACATCACAGATAGACAGCTACCTGATAAAGCGATCGATTTAATCGATGAAGCAGCTAGCGTCATCCGTCTACAGATGGGAAGCCTTCCTCTTCCTATAGAGTTAAAAGAAAAGGAACTCAGTCAATCGATTATCAAACAAGAAGTTCTTAAAAGGGAGGGATCTAAAATCCCTCAACCTGAGCTTGCTTTAAAAATCACCTCGATCAAAGAAGAGCTTGTGGTCTTAAAAGAAAAATGGAATCAAGAAAAAAAGTGGCTTGAAGTCATAAAAGAAAAAAAAGATGCTTTAGAAAGATTGAAGTTCCAAGAAGAAGAAGCAGAACGGGCCCTTGACTATAACAAAGTTGCAGAAATCAGGTATAGCGCCATTCCTAAGATTCTTAAAGAAAAAGAAGAGGCGATGGAAGCTCTAAATAAACTCCCGAGTCGCCTTCTTCAAGAAGAAGTCGATGAAAATCTTATCGCACAAATCGTTGCTAAGTGGACAGGGATCCCTGTACAGAAAATGCTAGAAGGTGATGCGCAAAAACTTCTTCAACTAGAAAATACCTTATCTCAAAGAGTGGTTGGACAATCCTTTGCTATCCAGGCTATTAGTGAGTCCATCAGACGCTCAAGAGCAGGTCTTAGCGATCCTGCAAGACCCCTTGGCGTCTTTTTGTTTGTTGGTCCAACAGGCGTTGGTAAAACAGAACTTGCTAAAGCTTTAGCTGACTTACTCTTTAACCAAGAAGAAGCTCTTTTTAGAATTGATATGTCTGAATATATGGAAAAACACTCTGTCTCTAAACTCATTGGATCTCCTCCAGGCTATGTCGGCTACGAAGAAGGAGGACAACTAACAGAAGCTTTACGTAGAAGACCCTATAGCGTCGTCTTATTTGATGAAATTGAAAAGGCCCATCCTGATGTATTCAACATCCTCTTACAAATTTTTGATGATGGTAGATTAACAGACAGCAAAGGGAGAACTGTTAACTGTAAAAATGCGATCTTCATTATGACTTCTAATCTAGGGTCTGAGCAATTATTAGAAAAACTTCATTCTAGAGATAAGGAATTCACCAAAGAAATGGTCTTAGATATTGTAGAGCCAACGATTAAAGCGCATTTTCGTCCTGAGTTCTTAAATCGACTCGATGAGATTCTCCCCTTTATTCCTTTGCAACAAAAAGATATGGAAAAAATCACTACCTTGCAATTAATTAAGGTACAAGAGCGCTTGAAAGAAAAAGAGATGTTTTTTTCTTGGGATCCTAGTGTCTTATCTTATCTAGCAGAAAAAGGATACGATCCTTTCTTTGGAGCAAGACCTTTAAAAAGGCTTATCCAGCATGAGGTTGTTAACCTGCTTTCTAAAAAAATTATCGAAGGCATTTTATTGCCTGGCGACACTTTGAAACTAAAACTAGATCCAAAAATCGGCATTATCTGCGATAAAGAACCGTTTAAATAAAAAAAAATTTAAACAAGCAAGACAAATAATCCTATATTATTCTATATTGCAAAATATAGCATAAAAGGAGAACTATTATGGATATAACGGGAAAGTTATTATCATTTTTCCAATGGGTCTGTCGATTTAATTTTGGTAATTTCGAAAGGGAGGAATTTAAGAAGTTCCTCCGCATGGGTATTATTTTTGCCCTCATCATTGGCGTGTATTGGACTCTTCGTCCTTTAAAAGATGCCATTTTCATTCAGTTAGTAGATAAGCTACATCTACCCTACGCAAAAACAGTCTCTGTTCTTTGTTTGCTACCTCTTGTTATGTTTTACACTAGATTACTAGAGAAAACTTCTCGAGAAAGAATGCTTATCATTTTACCCACATTCTATGGGATTTCTGTTTTAGTCTTTAGTGCCTGTATTGGCATTGCCCAATCTCACATGGAAGGACTCGTAGCCTTTTCCTTTCCTTATATAGCCATAAAGGTCTTAGGATACCTTTGGTATCTTTTCGTAGAGAGCTTTGGATCTTTAGTCGTCGCTTTATTTTGGGCCTTTGCAGCAGACTCTACGGGTCCTGTTCAAGCAAAAAGAGGCTTTCCTATGGTTGTTGCCATTGGACAAATTGGAGGGATCATCTGTCCCTACGGAATCGGGGGCTTGCCTCACCGCCTTGGGTTGCAAACGGACACTCTTTCTATCATCATTTTAGGGATCCTAATTCTTTTGATTATTCCTCTAGTTCGCTATTTCCTAAGAGCAACACCTGAGAATCTTCTTAAGTCTTTCCATGGTAAAAATGAAGAAACAGAAGAAAAAAAACAAGAGCCTGGATTTTTAGAAGGATTAAAGCTCATGCTAAAACACCGTTATCTTCTTGGTATTTTTGCAGCAAACTTCATTTATGAAGTTGTTGTGACGATCTTTGACTTTAACTTTAAAATAGCAGCAGGAGGGCTATACTCTGGCGTAGCGCTTAGCAACTATTTAAGCATCTACGGATCTAGCGTTAACGTTGTGTCTTTAACTTGCCTACTTCTTGGGATCAGCAATATCACTCGCTTTTTAGGAATAGGAGTAGCTCTTGCAGCTATGCCTATCATCGTAGGATGCGCCCTCTTCGGTTTCTTAACGATGGAGAGCTTAAACTTCCTCTTTGTTCTCATGGTTGGATCTAAAGCGATCAACTATGCGTTAAATGGACCTGCGTTAAAGCAGCTTTATATCCCAACAACACCCGATGTTCGTTTTAAAGCGCAAGCTTGGATAGAGACCTTTGGATCTAGATCTTCTAAAGAAGCAGGATCTTTATTTAACATGCTCTTATCTCCCCTACAAAAGGCCTTCGGACCTCTTCTAGGTAAAGCGCACTACCTCATGTTAAGTGGGGCTATCGGATTTCCCCTCCTCGGATTATGGCTCATCGTAGCCCTCTTCCTCGGTAGGACCTTCCGTAAAGCGATTAACGAAAAGAAAGTTGTTTGCTAAAATCATAACTAACCGTCTCATTTCATTACGATACGGTTAGTTACTTAAAATAAGTCAACGAGGATAAAAAAAATGGGATTGGTAAATAAAGATAGCTCTCCTGCAGTGCCTGCTAACAGTTACCTACAAAGAGCCAAAGCAGTTGGTCAAGTTCCTTTGTTAATACTAGCGGTGCCGTTCCATCTGGTTGGTGGAATTCTAGGAGCTCTTGGAAAGCTCCTCATAAGCCCTCTCACCTTTGCTACTTCGAATGAAGACGCTTGGAGTTCTAGAACACTCACTATTCTCACAGATGTAGCAAATTCATTCCTCCCAGCTAAAAGAACTGCCGAGGCAGCCCTAGCTTGCATTGGAATCCACGCCACACATCAACAGCTCTTGACAGAAGAAGGTTTTGTCCAGACAATGCTCGGACAAGAACCTCCTGAAAAAGTTGCCCCCCCCCATACACCCAGCTTTAATTATAACAACCGTTCTAACCAAAAGACTACGGATTTTATCAAAAAAAAATTTGGTAGCGATGTGAAAGCTGCGTATGAGATTTTTGCTGGTCAGGATGACAAAAAGCTTTATAATAAACTCTCAGCTAAATATCCGGATTCATTCCCCTCTTTGGATCCTCAGATGGGCAATTCGGCCTCCGTCCCGATCGATATATTCGAAGGGGCTAATCCCTCCTCAGGAGAGGATTCCTCTAACAGTCTTCTTGGATCGGCGGACATTCTTGCCACAGCCAACAGAGCTGCATCAAATAGCAGGGAGGAATCCGAATTTGACTTTGGCGATCCTATAGCAGATTATAGCACTCAAAAGCTTGACTATTTTACTGCAAGACTCGACAACCTTAGAGTGGAAGATCTAGTTAAAAAAGCTTATCAAGTCGCGTCCCAACAGGAAGGCCGTTCAACTCTCTCAGATAGAGATACCTCTTACGATGTTAATTACGCAAGTAACCCAAGCCTTGTAGCCCATACAACTTTTGATGAGAACATCACCACCTATCGTGATTCAACTGTTTCTAGAGAGCCCTCTGATATAGATGAAAAATTCCGTCCAACACCCTTCTCAGATCATGACAGGGAAACACAAGAGCATTTCATCGAGGCTTTAGCAATCCTCCTCGCACCTCAGAACAGCTAAACTTCCTTACCCGGATTGTTCCCCCTGCCCCTCCCAATACCCAGCAATGGTCTTATGAACGGCTTCTTTTAGAGGGTCGTTTACACTAGGAAGTTGATCTATGACAGCATGAACCCATTGAAAATAACCATCTAGGCGATCTTGAGACCAGCCTTGGGAAGGATCTTTCATTAAGGTGTTTATATTGTGCAGCTTATCAGCTAATCTTATGACAGTAGCTCCTTTAGACTGATGAGGCGCTTCTATAATTTGCTGCTTTTTTTGCTCTTTATCAGAAAGGGTGAGATCTCCTGTCACTTCTTGTATATAGGTGGCTACTTTTAGCCCAAAATAGGTGGCAATCTCATCATAAGTGGCATCCGTTCCATCCATTACATCGTGCAGCAGGGCTGCGATGATTATATCTACGTCATAAACATTACCGATACTGACAACATGGGTTGCAACACCTATAGGATGAATAACATAAGGTGTTTTTTTACTGTTTTTCCTGAATTGAGACTGATGTTTTTCTGCTGCAAAAGATACAGCTTGATGTATTTTTGCCACATCAGCTTCTGTAAGAAGCTTTTTTTCTACCCCTTTCTGCAAAGAATGCTCAAATAGGGAAAATTGCTCTAGTACGTCTTTATCTGACTTAGCCCACTTATCTAGCCAAGATTCTGTCTCAACAATCTGTATATGAGCACTATTCTCTTCTACGGGGACCGCATCGAGAACAAATGGGGTACATCCTACAAAAAACAACAAACATATCTTACTAAACATAATGTCACCAAGTTAATTAACTAAAGCAATATTTTAAACCTTATAGTTATATATATTCAATAGTTTATATTTAATTTGAATTAATACACTATACATGATACAATTATATTTTATATAAATGGAGTTTCAAATGATTAAACATCTAGGACAGCAATACACAGCCTTAGGACACTTTGGGTCTGCCATTGTCAAAAAAGTAGCGCCCCCGATCGATTGGGCTCAACAAAAAATCCAAACCTATAATGAGACGAAACAGACAATCCAAGCACATACGGCCTGCGCAGAAAAAGCTAAGGCAACATTACCTCTAGCTGTTGAAAAAGATGCACAATCTATAAAAAAAGCCTCGATTGTCCTTGCTAATGAAATCCTCATTAAAAGCTTCCCTAACCAAGGATTCAATCCCCTTTACACAAGATTTTATAACACTCAAAGGGAAAACTTTGCAGACTCTCTTCTACAGTCTTTAGATCCTTCAGAAGAAATAGAATCTCCTTTACAATTGCATCGTGATGAATACAAGACAAGAAAGGAACTTCTCAAAGACTATTCTAAAAGTATTGAAGACAGAATAACGACTAGCATAAAAAGAGGGCTTCTTTTTAAGGACCCTATCCTAGAACGTCTTTCAAACGAAGAAGGTGAGGCTCTAGGATCCTTGAACTCGATCCTAATGACTGGCGTGCCTATGCCAGCAAATCTTAATTTAACCCTTTCTTATAAAGAAGGACATCTTGAAACCACGTTAAAAGATCTCTACGACAACTTGCGTGAAGTTGGACTAGCAAAACAGAGTGACACAAAATCTTACCCATTACCTCACATCGCACCTATTGCAGATGAAATCCAAGAGGAAAATACGAAGTACGCTAAAATAGAAGACAGTTTCTATACTAGAGTGATCAAGGGATTTTACAGCCCTAATCCTTGATTTTTTTCTTTATGAAGGGAAAGCAGTTCTCCGAACTGTTTTTTCAAAATACTAGGTACGATCTCCTCTACACCACTTTTATCATACATAAGAAAATAAGCACATCCGACCATAATTCCTAAAGCAGGACTTAGCAAACTAATAAGTAAACATAGTCCACAAACAAGAGCGCGCCTAATCGAAGCACAACCCTTCATAAGACCTGCTTGCAAAGTCGCAGAAGATCCAAGACAAACAATCTGCAACACACCATAGACCGCCACCTTACCTAATAAGAAAACAAGCCAAATGGCATCCAAGCCAAGAAGACATAGAATACAAAGGCGCGTATACAAATATGAAAAAAAAGACCTTAAAGAAATAGTACTTTTTAACACAATTTCAGACTTTTTTTTCTCTTCACTACAAACATCGATGCTCGACATGCCTTATTTCCTGCGCTTTATTTTATTACATCCATTAAGAGCTGCAATCCGATACCCTTCTGCATAGGTTGGATAATTAAATACCTGATCGATAAAGTAATCGATCTTTGCTCTAAAACTCATCGCTACCTGCCCAATGTGTATGAGCTCTGTAGCGCTTCTTCCAATAATATGAATTCCCAAAATCTCCAAAGTGTCCGCATGAAATAGAATCTTAAACATCCCAGGATCATTACCTACAATCTGATTTCTGGCTATCTCGTAATAATAGGCTCTTCCGATTTCATATCGAAAATTTAAAGACTTGAGTTCCGCTTCAGTATACCCACAAGAAGAAATTTCTGGAATGGTATAAATGCCAATTGGATAAAAAGTGGGAAAATGATGCGTTTCTTCCCCAAAAGCATGTCTAGCCGCAAGCCGTCCTTGCTCCATACTTGTAGAAGCTAAAGCTGGAGAATCAATCACATCTCCTGCTGCATAGATATGCGGCGTTGTTGTTTGAAATAAGGCATTCACCTCAATATACCCTTTCTTATTTAAGAAGATTCCTACTTTATCAATCTGTAGCTGCGCAACGTTAGCTTCTCTTCCTAATGCATATAGCAAAACATCGGAACTAAAAACTAATCCACCCTTACAAAGAACCTCCACACAATCTGATTTAGCTTCAATCTTTTCTATCTCTTTGCCTCCAACCATCTTTAACCCAAGAGCGCTGAGAGCCGTTTGCAAATGAAGACCAATCTCTTCATCTAACATAGGTAAAAGGTGATCTTTTTTATCGATAACAGTTACTTCAGTCCCTAAAGCTGCAAAAAAACTTGCATACTCTGCCCCAATAATCCCCCCTCCTAATACAATCATCGTCTCTGGCACATGATCAATAGATAGAAGCTCTGTTGAATCGAAAATCCTTTCTCGATTAAAGGGGATATCAACAGGATGGCGTGGTTTAGAGCCAGCAGCGATTAAGCAAAATGAAAAACTTACATGATATAAGACGTTGCCTTCTTCATCTGAAACTAAAATAGAATGAGAGTCTTTAAACTGAGCAATTCCATGTAAAAGACGGATGTGATTTTTTTCTATCTGCCTAAGCAGAATATCTTTTTGCGCATCCAAAACTTTATGCAATCTGAAATTCAAATCATTAATTGATACTTTTTTTAGAGACATCGACTTAGCATAAAAACTATTTTTATAAAAATCTGTTAAATCCAAAATAGCTTCTCGAAGAGATTTAGAAGGAATCGTTCCCGAATATAAAGAAACTCCTCCAGGAAAAGAGTCTTTCTCTATGATGGCAACGCTTTTTCCAAGTTTTGCTGCTTGCATAGCTGCCTTTTGTCCTGCGGGTCCCGACCCTATAATGACATAGTCTACACACAGCTCTTCCATCTTAGCCTCTTTATACGAAAAATAATTTTAGCTTACACCTTCTAAATATTCTTGTTCAATAACAAAGAAGATGGTACCATCTTGCCCATCTTATAGTATGGGAGTTTAGTCATGTCTAGAAAATGTCAAGTTACCGGGAAGAAACCTGTTTCTGGTAACAGTTATGCCCTCCGTGGTATTGCTAAAAAGAAAAAAGGGGTCGGAATTAAAGTAACTGGAGTTACTAGCCGTCGTTTCTTACCTAACCTTGTAAAAAAGCGTTTTTGGTTCCAAGAAGAAAATCGATTTATCACCCTCCGGCTTGCAACATCTGCAATGCGCACAATCGATAAAATAGGACTTTCTACTGTAATCCGTCAAGTACGTGCTTCCGGACAAAAAGTATAATTTCTATAAGCGGATAGCGCCTATTGCTAAAATAGGCGCTATACTTTCTCTTGTGTTTTTTTTTATTTATGCCTCTTATCAAGTTACCCATCCAATCTTACCTTCAGAGAAAAATCCTGTTCTTTTCTATTCCAATCAAACAGGGGATGATCTTAAGAGAATCGTATTAAAAGCTATAGAAAGCGCAAAAAAATCTCTTTTCTTACAAATCTATGGATGTACCGATACTGCAGTTATCAACTCTTTACAAAAAGCTATTACAAGAGGGACTGTAGTAAGAATTTTTTATGATCCTTCAGGATCTGGGCCCTTACAAAAAAAAATCTCCCAAGCAACCCCTCTTATAAGATCTGGGTTGATGCATAAAAAAATCTTAATCCTCGATGAAGAGACTGTTCTTATAGGAACAGCAAATTTCACCCCAACATCTTTATGCATGCATGACAATGTTATACTCGGATTACATAGTAAGGAGCTAGCTCATGACCTTCAGCACTCCCTTAAAAACCATCTACATTACACAATAGGAGGGCAAAAGATTGATCTTTGGCACCTACCCGATTTCAAACAAGAATGTCTTAATAACACATTACATTTAATCTCTCTTGCTAAAGAAACAATTCACATAGCCCTTTTCACTTTTACCCACCCTAAAATTTTAGAAGCTCTATTTTTAGCAAAAAAAAGAGGTGTTAACATCTTTGTGGCCTTAGATTATTACACAGCTCGAGGAGCTAGCCGAAAAACGGCTGAGCTTCTACAAGAATATCATATCCCTTTGTATATCAATAAGGGAGGGAAACTTCTGCACCACAAGTGGTGCCTCATTGATAAAAGCACTCTCCTCCTTGGGTCAGCTAACTGGACAAAATCTGCTTTTACAATAAATGAAGATTGTTTATTAGTAATTCACACGCTAACAGATTTTCAAAAAAAATATTTTTGGAAAATATGGAAAAATATAGAGTCCCATTCAATTCAGTAAAATATTTACCACCTCAAAGGAAACATTTATGTTAATAGATTTTCACATCTTTTCTATCGCATTCACTTTGTTTCTTCTAATGGACTCCTTAGGAAATATCCCCCTCTTCATTGCAATTTTAAAAGATCTTCCCCCTAAAAGACAAAGACAAATTATTTTAAGAGAACTTCTGATAGCCCTTGGCGTTATCATTATTTTTTACTTTATAGGAAACTTTATATTGGACCTCATTCATGTAAAACAACATACAGTTCTTCTGGCAGGGGGGATCATCTTGTTTCTCATCGCCATTCGGATGGTCTTTCCAGAATTTTTCTACTTAAAACCAAAAAAAACTTCTTCTCCTAAAGAACCCTTCATTGTCCCCCTTGCGATTCCTCTCGTGGCAGGACCTGCCGTTTTAGCCTCTATTATGCTCTATTCTAAAGAAGGGGAATCCCCTTTTGTTGTTTTATGTGCTCTTTTTTTAGCTTGGTTAGCTACCTCTCTTATTTTGTTAGCCTCTAGCCTACTACAGAAATTTCTTGGAGATAAGGGATTAATGGCTTGTGAGAGGCTCATGGGACTTCTTCTTACGTTAATCTCTGTACAAATGTTCTTACAAGGGATATCCTTATACGTTTGTGATATGAATCAACCCCTTCCTTGATGAAAAATATACAACTCATTATTGCTTACGACGGCACAGCCTTTTTAGGATGGCAAAAAACCCTTATGGGCCCCACCATCGAAGAATCTTTAGAAAATGTGCTATCAAAAATACTACAAGAAAAAATTCACTTACAAGCAGCTAGCCGAACAGATGCCTATGTCCATGCAGAAGGACAAAGCGTTAATTTTTTCACACATAAAGATCCCTTATCTCTTCCTAAATTACTGCAAGGAATCAATGCTCTTCTTCCCCCTTCTATAGTCGCCTTACAAATACAAGAAAAACCTTTAAACTTTCACCCAACGCTTGATACACAGGGGAAGGAGTATCAATACTTCATCTGCAATACCCCTTATCAACAACCTAAAAATCGTTTTTTTTCTTGGTATGTCCCCTCTCTCTTGCAAATAAATCTTATGACAGAAGCTTCAGAACACCTCTTAGGAACTCATGATTTTTCTGCCTTTTGCAATCAACTTTCCCTGCACGACAAAAATCCAATCTGTACTTTATCTTCGATAAAAATAGATTTTATAGAAAAAGATAGAATACGCTTCAGTATTATAGGCAATAGGTTTTTATACAAAATGATGAGAAACCTCATTGGAACCTTGATTTATGTAGGACGGGAGAAAATCACCCCTTCTGAGGTGAAAGAAATTCTGCTTCAAAAAAAAAGAGCCCTTGCCGGTGTTACGGCTCCAGCCCACGGACTTCACCTTACTCAGGTATTTTACAAATCTCCTTAAAAGGTCTTTAAAACTGCACCATTTAAACTTTCCATAAGGGGTCCCTTGTGTATAGCAACTTACAACAAGAGGAAGGAAAATAAAAATTCATTTAACTAGAGCCGTCAGAAGTAATTCAAAAGTCGACATAATTTTAAAAAGCTGCTATCCTACTATTTAATTATTATACTTTGAATATCATAAGGATGCCTTCATGTTTAACCGAAACAGCCCCTGTTGGTGTGGAAGCGGCAAAAAATGGAAAAAATGCCATGCGCCAGAACTTCCTACAGCTACAGAAGATCTACTAGCTAAGCGCTACTTAAAAACCTATGGCATCTTACTTAAAAATGAAAAGCAAATCACAGGCATTCGAAAGGCTTGTCACTTAGCCTCTCACATCTTAGATGAAACCTGTAAAAAAGCTATAGCCGGGGTAACAACACAAGAGCTCAATGACTTTGCTCATAAAATGCACTTGGAAGCTAAGGCTATCCCAGCTCCTCTAGGATATGGAGAGCCTCCTTTTCCTAAAAGTATCTGCACCTCTTTAAACGAGGTCATCTGTCATGGGATCCCAGATAATAGACCCCTACAAGACGGAGACATATTAAATGTCGATGTTACCTGTATCTTAGATGGATTCTATGGTGACTGTAGCCGCATGGTGATGATTGGTCAAGTAAGCGAAGAAAAAAAGAAAGTGGTCGCAACTTCTCATGAATGCCTTATGAGAGCCATTGCCATCTTAAAACCAGGTGTACTTGTTTGCGAAGTTGGAAAAGCTATCGAAGATTATGCAACATCGCAAGGATGCTCTGTTGTCAATCTGTTTGTAGGACATGGTGTAGGAGTTGGCTTTCATGAACCTCCACAGGTTCCTCACCACTACAACACCGTGAAGATCCCTTTTGTTGAAGGGATGACTTTTACAATTGAGCCTATGATTAACGCGGGGGTAAGATCCGGCTACATTGATTCTAAAGACCACTGGACAGCTAGAACAAATGATGGGAAGCCAAGCGCGCAGTGGGAGCATACTCTTCTAATCACAAAGACAGGCTGTGAGATCTTAACTCCCTGGGTTAATGGTTGATAAACGTATGATTTTCGAAAAAACTTTTCTACGCAAATTTGATAAAAATATTCTAGGAAAGTTTTCTTATCTCCCCTCCTCAACTCACTCTATGCAAGCAAGCCTAATAGACAACATTCTTCAGATAGATAGCAATCTCCCTTGTGATATGTTTAATATTTTGTGTTGTAATGGGCTAACAGATCTTTCTTCTATTCATAAAAGTGTTGATCATTTCAGATCAAAAAATTTGCCTTATGCTTTCTGGGTAGGGTTTGAAGATGAACCTTCTTGGTTGGAAGCAGAATTGCAAAAGCTTGGACTACTCAGTGATGAAATGGAATGGGCAATGGCTTGTGACTTACCTAGATATCAAGAGGACCTTGATCTAACTCATTTTAGCGTTAGAAAAGTCTGCACCCAAGAGGGAATTCAAGATTTGGTCCATATAATGAAAAAGATCTTTCCACAACACGAACATGAGGCAATTGAGTCGTTTTACCATCAATCGGCAGCGCACATCCTCCTCTTAGATTCTCGTTTACTATTTTTTATTGGATATGAGGGGGTAAATCCTGTATCTCTTGTCTCCTTATATTTTGATGAAGGGTTAGCTTCGATATTTGATGTGATTGTTTTGCCTGAAATGCGTGGAAGAGGCTTGGGGAAATTTATGACTCAAAGGGCTATGTCAGAAGCCAAGACAAAAGGTTTTGATACGTGCATTCTAACAGCAACCAACGATGCGAAACAGCTATATCAAAAGCTTGGATTCGTAGATGTAAAAACCATGAAAGTTTATCATGAGTAAGCTCTCTAAAGAATATCTAGATTCGTATGGGATCATCCTTAAGACAAAGACCCAAATTGCCGGAATTCGACAAGCTTGCTATTTAGCCGCCTACATCCTCGATGAAACTTGTAAAAAAGCGATCGAAGGGGTAACCACACAAAAACTTGACGATTTTGCTCATAAACTTCACATAAAAGCAAATGCCATCCCAGCCCCTTTAGGCTATGGAGAGCCCCCTTTCCCTAAAAGTATCTGCACCTCATTAAACGAGGTTATCTGCCATGGGATTCCTGATGATAGACCTTTAAAGGAAGGAGACATTCTCAATATCGATGTCACTTGTATTTTAAATGGATTCTATGGGGACTGCAGCAGGATGGTTACAATTGGCAAAGTAAGCAAAGAAAAGCAAAAGGTCGTTGATACTTCTTATGAATGTCTTATGAGATCTATTGCCATCTTGAAGCCTGGGGTCCTCATTTCTGAGATTGGCAAGGTCATCGAAGATTATGCAAAAGAGCAAGGATGCTCTATTGCAACCCAATTTGTTGCTCATGGCGTAGGGGTAGGGCTTCACGAGCCACCAGAAATCCCTCATCACTATAACAAGATAAAAATCCCCTTAGTCGAAGGGATGATCTTCACCATAGAACCTATGGTCAATGCCGGTGTACGAACGGGGTATATCGATCCTGAAGATCAGTGGACCGCGAGAACAAATGATGGTAAACCAAGTGCCCAATGGGAACATACTCTTTTAATCACAAAAACAGGCCATGAGATCTTAACCATCTTAAGTCCTCAAAATTAGATTTTATTTGGCATTCAACCAAAAAGTAATAAATCTCCTTCCCTGGAAGGATTGAACGACCACGCCAAGAAACTGCCCTTTATTTAAAACCAGAGTTTTTTAGCTCAGATAAAGTGACAGCTTTCTAAGGTGAGGACACTCCTACAAACCCAAGAGATTTATCCAATAAGACAATTCTTTTTCCTTTCTGCTACATAAGCTCTCATGGCTTAGTAATCCATAGAGTCTGTCCATCCCACATGATTAAATAAAGATAAGCAAATATCTTGCTACTCCAGCTCCAAGGTGAAATCCCGCTGTATCTAAGGTTTTTTCTTTCCTTGCTCCGCAAGCTCCCAAAGAAGCCGCGCTATCGTTAAAAATCCCTTTTTAAAACACTCCCACCGAAAGTGCTCATTAGGGGCATGAATATTATCTGTATCTAAGGCAAATCCAAATAGGGCTACATCCCCTCCTACAGCTTCAGCAAGGTCTTTTACAATAGGAACAGATCCCCCACATAAAGTGTAATGACAAGGTTTTTGAAATACATCTTCCATGCTTTTAGAAACAGCAGCTACTAGAAGAGAATCAAAACTTGCACGATACGCTTTAGCTCCATGATGCCACTTAATTCGAATCTCAGCTCCCTTAGGAGTATTCTGCACTAAAAACTCTGTAAAATGCTTTTCTATCTTGTCCGGGTCTTGCCCAGGAACTAGACGACAAGAAATCTTAGCATAAGCCTTTGCTGGAATGACGGTTTTAAACCCAGCTCCTGTATATCCGCCCCAAAGACCATTAACTTCTATTGTAGGCCTTAGCCAATTAGCTTCTCTTAAAGAAACTCCCTTTTCTTGACAAAAAGCCCCAACACCAAACTCTTCTCTATATTTTTTTTCATCAAAAGAAAGGTCTAACTTTTCCTTTTCTTCAGCAGATAAAGGATCAATACCATCGTAAAAATGAGGTATAGTTATCTTTCCTGTTTCATCCCGCAATTTAGCTATAATATCTGTTAAAATATGAATAGGATTGAGAGCTATTCCCCCATGCACACCTGAATGCATATCAGTTTGTGCATTAATGCATTCTATTTCAAAAGCGGCAAGTCCTCTATATCCCATTGCTATACTTGGCTGATCAGGAGCTGCTAGATCAAAGTCTACAACACATAAAAAATCTGCTTTCAATAGATCCTTTTTCTCTTTTAAAACTACATAGGTTCCAGCGCCACCAGACTCCTCTTCCCCTTCTATAAAAAGCTTAATTTGTAAGGGTAGATCTCTTGTTAACTGCCCCATAGCCTTTAAAGCCGTTAGCGTGATAAAGCATTGCCCCTTATTATCAGAAGCTCCTCTAGCAAATATACATCCTCCATCAAGTCGCGGAGAAAAAGGATCACTTGTCCAAAGATCGACTGGATCAACCGGTTGTACATCATAATGATGATATAATAAAACGGATGGAATAGAAGCTCCTTTTGTCCCTGAATCTGCAAACACAACAGGAAGCCCTGGACTCTTAAGTAGCTCTGTCTTCATCCCTATATCACGCAAATAAGAAGAGAGCCAATCTGCTGTTTTAAGACATTCTTTATGATGCAAAGGATCTGTACTGATACTAGAAAATCGTAAAAAATGAAAAAAATCCTGCTGAATTTTTTCTTCATTTTCTTCAAACCAAGCTATGTATTGTGCTAAGGGAAAAGGCATATAAAAACTCTTTTGTGAAAAAATTAACAATAAGTCTGAATATAAAGAAAGGATGGGTATCCTTTCCATCTTTTCTTATATTCAACCGTCTAAATAGGAAAAAATGCTGACTCCTAAAAAACTAACATTCTACAAAAATTTTAACTTAATCACAAAAGAACCCACTTTTTTATAAAGTGGGTTCTGAATGTTCTTTGCTTTCTACTTACGCTGACCAGCTTCTACCCCAAAGGTAATCGTTGGAATCGTTTCTTCAATATCCAAAGAAACATCTACCCTTCCGGTAACAAGATCTAATAACGATTTCCATTCTATGAGGTCTAAGCTGAATAAAAATTCCTCTTTTATAAGACGTACGTAAATCGTTTTCTCCATCTTAACTTGGCCTATCTCTTTTTCTTGCTCTACAAAAGTGACCAAGTCCCCTCTTAGAAAAAATTTTACAGGCAAAATCGTACCAGAGGGAAATTCCACTACCACATTTCCAAGAGCTTGCGTTAAAATCGACTCCATCTCAACACTCGTAAGAGTCGAAAGAGATACGATCTGTAACTCCACACGTTCTTCCGAAGCAAAAACCGCTAGAGTGCTAGCCATGATCATAACCGAGGCAAAAATAATTCTTTTCATACATTTTCCATTACTACAACTGTAGTATTTAAGGTTAAAAAAAAGTGTTTTTTTAAAAGATCCAAAATCTTCCTAAAAAAATCACAATAAAAGCAAATCCTGCAGCTAATAAAGAAACTACCCAATAGCGTTTTCTATTAGCTACAGGATGCAAAAGCATAAAAACTCTTTTGTAAAGAGTACGTTGAGTAAAATAAGCAGCAAAGGGCTGCTTAGCCTCATAAAAAAAATGTTTCGCTGAAGTATGAATAGCAGAAGCAAGATCTATTGGATCTATTCTAAACTTAAGAGTACCGAGATCACAGCCAATCTCTTGTCCTTCTTCTATTCGTTTTTGCAGCCAGTTTGTAGGAATCCACCAAAAACAAGATCCAATGCATTGTAAAAACGCCCGTACTAGAGTATCTTTATATCGATAGTGTTCGACTTCATGAGCTATGATAGCCTCATGTTCTTTAGAAGAAAAAGCACACGCTGCAGGAATATATATAGTAGGAGATGTAATCCCTGCAATACATGGAGAGTCCATCCACTCCTTTGTAAGGATCACTTTTATATGAAATCTCTGACAGTACGAAAATAAAACAGGGTTCGTTATAGATAAAAAGTCCCCCTTAAAGACACCTCTTATTCCAAATATTTTTCTTATTTTCCGATAAACACAAAATAAAGAAATAGAGCAAAGAAGTATCGCAAAGCTACATAGAATGTAAAAAGGTATTTTTGAACTTAAAATATCAGCTAACGTAAAAGTCTTATCTCCAACAACTGTCATTTCAATACAAGACTTTATATAAGAAAAAGATTTGACCCATAATCCTACAGTTAGAAACCTAGTTCCTTCTTCGCACTGTGAAGGATCTATCCCTGAAGAGTAAGCCCATCTAGCAAAGTTATACATAAATAAATCTAAAATAAGCTTACAAAAAGGAATCATACGCAAAAATGCAGAACACCTGCCTTGCCGGATTCTAAAAAGACAGATCACTCCTTCAACAAGAAGGCTTGTTGTAAAAAAAACAAGAAAGCTATTGATAAACACATTAAAAATAAAAAGAGCAAACTTATCCATGCTCTTTCTCCTTCTTACACTTTTGAATCAATTTTTCTATTTCTTTTAAATCATTTTCCGAAAGTTCTTCATCCCCTTCAAGCAGATAACTAACCATAGCCGTTTTACTGCCACCAAAAAGCTTTTGTTGAATTCTTTGAAGTAAATTCTTAGAGGATGCTGTATTTTTTTGATTGATCCAATAGACATACTGTTTCCCCTCTTTTTCTCTAAAGAGCTCTTTTTTATCTGCCATTCGACTCATAACAGTCATGATCGTTGTGTAGCTACCACCCCCCAACTCTTCAAAGACATTACGAACCGTAGCACGTTCCAATTTCCTCATAATCTTCATAATTGAAAATTCTAACTCTCCAAACCGAAGTTTTCCCATGCGTGATCCTTTATATAAAGGACCATCCTACTACAAGCGTAGTATTTCAGTCAAAAACTTTAACTTCTTTCTTGCATCAGAGTCAACTCTTCAGGCAAACTTAGGAGTATAATTTTAGGAAAAATATATGCCTTTTGATCCTCAGCAACTCCAACACTATCCTTTAGACCCTGGCGTCTATTTGATGAAAAATGACAAAGGAAAAGTCATTTATGTAGGAAAGGCTAACAGCTTACAGACAAGGCTCAAGCAGTACTTTATTCCAGGAAGAGACACAAGAAAAACGATCCCCTTTCTTATCAGCGAACTCTCAACAATTGATACAATCATCGTCCAAGGAGAAAAAGAGGCGCTTTTATTAGAAAATACACTCATTAAAAAACATCGACCCAAATTCAATATTCTTCTAAAAGACGATAAAAATTATATCAGTCTCTCCATTAATCCTAAGGAAAAATGGCCCAAACTCACCTTTAGTCGTTTCACCAATAAACCTAATGATGGCGCTTTATATTTTGGTCCTTATACAAGCAGCTCTTCTGCGAGACAAATCTTTGATTTAATGGCAAAACTTTTCCCCTTAAGACAATGCTCTGATGAAGAATTTAAAAGAAGAACAAGGCCTTGCCTTTTATACGATATTAAAAGGTGTATCGCTCCTTGTGTAGGAAAATGTAACGAAAGCACTTACAAGACTTACGTAGAAGGTGCTATCGCCTTTTTGCAAGGCAATAACAAAAAAGTATTACAGACCTTAGAAGAAAAAATGCATAAAGCTGCAGAGGAATTAGAATTTGAAAGAGCAGCCGCCTTACTTCGTACCATCCGGCAAATTGAACATATAACCGAAAGCGCCAACCTTTCTTCTCAAGCTGAAGGCAAAGACATTGATGTATTAGGATTATATTGTAAAGGACACCAAGTTCTTATAACTCGTCTTCTTTTCAGACAAGGATCTTTTATCGGATCCGAGCCTTTCTTGTTTCAAAATATTATAGAAGAAAATACAGAAATTCTCACCTCCTTTATCCTTCAACAATATAATGGAAATGAACCCATTCCTCAAGAAATCCTTCTCCCCTTCTCTCTTCTTGAAGAGAAATCTCTTCTTTCCATTTTACAAGATATTCATTCCTCTCCTTTAAAACTTTACCATCCTAAAAAAGGCAAAAAACTAGAACTCCTCGCTCTTGCTCAAAAAAACGCAGAAGCTTCTTTTTTGCAGAAAACAACCTCGTTAGAATCTTCTAAAGAGCTTCTCTTGGAACTTGAAGAAACTCTTGGTTTAAGCCATTATCCCAAACGGATCGAATGTTTTGATACATCTAATCTATCGGGATCTCATTTAGTCGCTGCCGTAGTTTGCTTTATCGATGGAGTTCAAGATGGGCAAAAAACAAGGCTTTATCATATAAAAGGAATAGATAAGCCCGATGACTATGCAGCTTTGCATCAAGTGTTGACTCGAAGTCTTCTTAAAAATAAAGAAGATGAAAGTTTTCCTGATCTTCTCATCATTGATGGAGGTAAGGGTCAACTTAATATAGCCCTTGATGTACTAAAAGAGCTTGATATCATAAATGTCGATGTCATCTCTCTTGTAAAAGATAAAGCACGTCATGATAAAGGCATTACATTAGAAAAAGTCTATACCCCTTATAATCAAGAGCCAATCTCTTTTTCATTTCACTCCCCTCTTCTTTTTCTTTTACAAAATATTCGTGATAAAGCACATGAAAAAGCTTTATCTTTTCATAGAAAAACTCGAGCTAAGGTAACGACAAAAAGCGCTTTAGATTCGATTCCTGGCATTGGCCCTATCAAGAAAAAAAATCTTCTTCGTCAGTTTGGCAGTTTACAAAATATTCTCTCCCAATCCGAAGAATCTTTGCAAACAGTGCAAGGCCTCTCAAAAAAAGACATTCTTAATATAAAAAAATTTGCTTTTTAGTCTTTTCCTATCCATGATGAACTCTCTTTTATAAAACACTCAAAGGTTGATCATGTTACAAAAAAGCATTTTTTTTCCGCTTTCCCTTTTCTGTATGACACAAATCATAGCAGACAGCACTGTTATCCAAATTCCTGAAGGAAAAATCACAGATTACCATTGTATGCATCCTGATATCACCCCTTCTGCAGGCCCCCGCGTAGTTGATGGCGTCAATATGTTTTTTACAGGAGATTACATTTACTGGACGGCTAAAGAAGACAATTTAGAATATGCTTCTACAGGATATACAAACAATCCTGCATTTTCTGTATCTTCAGGTCAATCTAAGAGTCCTAAATCTCATTATGAAACAGGATTTAAAGCAGGATTCGGATTTAACTTTGGTCATGACTCTTGGGATAGCCTACTGAATTATACATGGTTCCAAAGCAATCACAACAAAAGTTCTATTGAAGCAGATTACGACGATGGACTTACCCCTTCCTTTATCCCCTATATAACGCTTGAACTATCCGATTTTTTCAATTCAGCACATTCTAATTGGGGCTTTCACTTTAATAACATAGACTGGGAACTGGGACGTAACTGCTATATTAGCAAGTATCTTTCCTTGCGTCCTTTTGTAGGTCTTAAAGGATCTTGGCAAAAGCAAACCTTTAATAATCAATATCAAGGGGAAGTTAGTGATAAAGCCTTTACTTATCATAATAATAACAAAAGTTCCTTTTGGGGTGTTGGGATTCGATCAGGACTTAACACATCTTGGCATCTTTCTGAAAGCTGGAGTTTATTTGGAGATCTAGCCCTATCCGCTCTTTGGAGCTCTTTTGATATTCATAGAAATGACAGCTACGAAATTTCTCACGACATGGCCTATCCTGTTAAAGAAAAAGGAAACACTAACACCTTAAGTCCTGTTCTAGAACTTGGCTTGGGCGTGCGTAAAGATGTTTGGTTCTTTCAAGACCATCTCCATGTCAGCGTACAAGCTGGATGGGAAGAGCAAGTTTGGTGGAACCAAAATCGACTTTCCTTAGATCTTGGATTAGCAAGAGGGGGAAATTTGTATCTTCAAGGTCTTACCGCTCGAATTCGATTTGACTTCTAAATGAATAAGGGGCGCTTTACAGCGCCCCTTATCTTATATCAAAATATTTTCTTTTGATAAATCTACTAAATTCTCTTCTACTTCTTCCGGCATTGACTGACTGACTATAATAGCTCCGCACATGTTACCAAAAATATTAACCACGGTACGTAATCGATCAATAATTCGATCTAGCGGCAGTAAAATAGAAATAGCAGAAAGAGGAATATTAACAATTCTAAAGACAACAACAAGACTTACCATACTTGTCTCAGGAATCCCCCCTTCTGCCATGCCACCTAAAATACAAGCAACGGCAAGCAAAAGTTGCTCTGATAAAGACAGATCGATACCGAGCATCTGAGAAAAAAATAAAGCAGCTCCCATCTCATACATCATCATTCCACCGACGTTAATCGAAGCGCATAAAGGCAATACAAATTTTGTAGCAAATGGCTTTGATTTTAACTGATCCGCCGTAAGCATCGCTATAGGAAGCGTTGCAACGGAACTCGAAGTTCCAAAGGCTGTAGAAAAAACAGGAAGACTACGATGTAAAATATGAAGAATTTTTTGCTTAGATATAAAGGCAACAGCCAAAAGCTGCCAAAGCCCATGCAAAAAAAGGCCTAAGACAAGCACGCTCACAAAAGCAAGAAGAGCTGAAAAATTTTCTTGCAGAGCCCCACTTAAGTGGGATTGAGCAACACCCGCTCCAACTAAAGTAAAAATACCAATAGGAGCTAAAAGCATAACGCCATGTAAACATTTAGAAGAAGCCTCTCTAACGCTAACAGCCAACCGAATTAAAGGCTTTGTTACTTCTCCTGCAAAAGAACACCCAAGGCCAAACAAAATAGAAAATACAACAACAGGAAGTAATTCAAAATTAGCAAGAGCACGAAAGACGTTGTCAGGAAAAATAGATAAGAGGAACTCAGAAACACCAAAACCTTGATGTTGAATGACCTCATAAGCTTTTCCATCCAAAATCAGATCAGGATTCCCCCCGACGCCTGGCTTTAAAACAGTAAAAAGACCAAGGGCAATAGCTACAGCTATCACCTCGCTAAGAAGCATATACCCAACAGATCTTTTCGCAAGGGATTTTAGGGTGGCCAGATTTCCTGATAAGTTTCCTAAAGATGAAATCAAGGCCGAGCAAATAAGAGGCAAAGCAAAGAGTTTCAAAAGATTAATGAATAAATCTCCCAAAAACTTAATCTGCCCAAAAAGTAATGGAGTTGCGATACCGAGCAAAATGGCAGCAGCCACACTCAATAAAATAAAATATTTATTATACCGCATTAAAAAGTGTATCATCCCACTCTATCCATTGTATCTCGAGCCTAAAGTAGCTAGCTCTTCCCCTGCAGAAAATGTGTGTTTGTGAGGAATAAGGTTTTTAAAAATTACATGGACACTTCCTACATGTAACTCTGTCAATTGACTGATCTCTTCTGCAATCTTCTCTTGTATTTCCTCTGCTTTTTGAGGAATAGGCACCCCATAGGCAACTGTAATTTCAATTTTAACTTGAATAGAGTGTTGCTTTGGATCTTGTTCTACATGAATCCCTTTTACCCCATCATTTACATCTCGCCCAAGCAAGTTGTCGATGAAACTTCCCTCGAGCAAAGCCACCCCTTCAATCTTAGCAAGACACTGTATAATAATAGATTGAAAAACCTTCGTTTCAATATCCCTAATGAATATGGTATCTGGTAGGTCTACCTCTTTTTTATCTATTCTTTTTAGCTGATCATGCATAAATCAAACCTCGTTTTTAATTGTTAAATCTGATAGCATTGTACCAGAAAATCTCCTTTGAGCAAAGGTTGATCTTCTAAAAATAAATAGGAGAATCTTATGTGGCCCTTTTTTTACACGTTAGCTTTTGGCTTAACAGGAGCCTATTACGCTAAAAGAATGAAAAAAAACCCCTATATATGGTTTGCAATAGGATGTTTATGCAAAACCTATGCCTTGATATTTATTTTTTTACTCCCAGCTCTTAAGAGTCTATCTTTATATTTACTTAGAAAGAAAATCTTTAAAGCCCTGAAAAGCTCTTCTTCAACAGAAGATCATTCTACTACAATAGATATCCCTCCCCATGCAGAACTTTCTATAGACCCTATTGCAGCAGAAAAACTTTGGTACTATCTTTCCATAGATAGTCAAACCATAGGCCCTATGAGCTTTCAAGCTTTTTATCGCAGCTGGAAAGAAGGGAAAATATCTCAAGAAACCTATGTCTGGAACGAAACTCTTGCAAACTGGACCCCTTTTTCAAAAGTCTTCCCCACATAACTTTATAAATTAAATTAATCACTATCAAACCTATAAGGACAAAATGAATTCGTTACAAGGTCATTCCTCAACAAATACACTTTCAAGTTACAACTCTTCAGAACTCTCAAGCCCAACAAAAAATAGCCAAAAATCGGCTCTTAAAGAAAACTTCCCCCTAAAAGACCTTAATATACAGATCCAAAAAGTAAAAGAATTATACAAACCTTTCGTAACACCAAAAGGATCCTCTAAAACAAGAGTTTCACAGGCTATAAAAAACACTCAAGCTGCACAGCTCTTTCTCCGCACTCAGGAGTTGCAAAAATTAGAAAATTCTAAAACCAGTCAAGTAGCTCAAGTATCCTTTGATCGAACAAAAAAAATCATACTCATCCCCACTAATAACGAATATCTAAATATAGGCATCAATCGATGGTTATCAGAAGATGATCTTGAGTCTTACATGACTGAGGCCCGATTCGAATTGTCATGTTTTTTACAATCCCATCAAGATCATTCGCCTAAAGATGCGATAAGAGCTCTCTATCAACCCCATTAAATCTAATTTTTATAAAAAATAATTCACACGAACGTGCGTAAAGAAAAAAATAAGGCTTTTTTGTTAAAAAGCCTTATTTTTGAGAAACTACCAGCTAGATTTTACTACACCGGGAATCAAACCATTATTTGCCATCTCACGGAAGCAAAGACGGGATAGTTTGAATTTCTTTAGACAGCCTCTAGATCTTCCTGTAATCTGGCAGCGGCTGCGCAGACGGACAGGAGAAGAATTCTTAGGTAGTTTATTAAGAGCGACAACAGCTTCGTGACGCTCTTCTTCACTTATGGAGAGGTCTAAAATAGTTTTTTTCAATTGTTGCCTTTTGTCCCACTTCAGGGCAACCATTCTCTCTCTTTTCTTTTGCTTTGCAATCGAAGATGTTCTTGCCATATAACGTATAATCTCTTGTTACTTTTTGCGAGCTGGACCTTTTTGTCTTTGCTTGCGATTTGGATCAATTTTGTTGATAACGTAAATCCGACCTCTGCGTCTTACAATTTTGTCCCCTTTGGACGGATCTGCTTTAATAGAAGCTTTTACTTTCATAAAAAATTTAACAGCCTCATTCCCACTTGCGTGAAAAGGAAGCCGCTCCTGCGGTTACTTGATTTAAAAATTCCTATACAACCTTAAACGAGCCTGTAAAAAAGCCCGGATACTGTAAAAGTTACCAATACTTATACCTTTCTGCTGATTTCTTGGCAAGTATTGACTTTGCTCTTGATAGATAAGATGGATTCTATTAGGATAAGTGCAATTTTTTAAGAAATTTCAGGTATTACATCCTGACCTAGTGTTAACCAATATATAGAGGAGCGCGCTTCCTCAAAGAAGTCAAAAACTTCTTAGTTTGCGCGAATTTTTTCATGAAACGAACTTATCAACCCAGTAAAATTAAACGTCAAAAAGCATGTGGATTTCGCAAAAGGATGAAAACGGCCAAGGGGCGGATAATCATCAACCGCAGAAGAAGACAAGGCCGCAGAAAACTAACTACCGCCTAGGACTTGGGTTCCCTAAAGCTTTACGCATTCTTTCTCGTAAATACTTTCAACAAGTTTTTACAAGAGGCGTGCGGTTTCCTAGCAAGGTGCTTTTCTTTCAATACTATAAAGGAAAAGCCCCTTGTAGACTAGGAATTACTGTATCGAAAAAATACGGCAAAGCTCACGACAGGAATCGATTCAAGCGTTTAGTCCGAGAAGTATTTCGAGAAATATACGAAGAAGTCCCCGAGGGACTACAAATAAATGTTTCCCCTCGCCTTCCTCGAACAAATATCCAAAAGGAGCAAGTCCTTGCAGATTTTCTTGAATTTCTTTCAACTCTGCCTAAGGAGTAGCTCGTGCTTACCACATTAAACCCAGAGCAAAAAAAAGCTGTACGAACAACCGCAGGGAAAGTTCTTGTACTAGCAGGCGCTGGGAGTGGAAAAACAAGTGTACTTGCTTGTCGCATCGCTTATCTTATTGAAGAATTAAAAATCGATCCCCAAAAAATCTTGGGGCTTACTTTCACTAATAAAGCCGCTAAAGAAATGAAAGAACGAGTAGGCAAACTCATTTCTCCTAAAATAGCAGAACAAGTGACCTTATGCACCTTCCATAGCTTCTGCATGCAGCTTCTTAGAAAAGAGATTCATCACTTAGGATTCACCTCTCAATTTAGCCTCTATGATGAAAAAGATGTCAAACGGGTGTTAACCAATATTGTCAGATACTCTTTAGAGCATGAGGGAGACTTACCTTCACTCCAAGCAACGATACAAAAAATCGCTCATTCTAAAAATCAAGGCCTTACAGAAATTGAAGACGAAGATGAAATTCCCGGAAGCTGGTCTCAAAACTTTAATAAAGATCTTTTACAAAGATTACACCTATGTATGAGGTCTTATAATGCCGTTGACTTTGACAGCCTCCTCACCCTAACCGTCCAACTTTTTGAAGAACATCCCGAAGTGTTAGAACGATTTCAACACAAATATCAATACATTATGATTGATGAGTATCAAGACACCAACCCCGTCCAATACAAACTTGCAAAACTCCTATCTGGGAAATATAACAATCTTTGTGTTGTCGGAGATGATGATCAGTCAATCTATGGGTGGAGAGGAGCTGAGATTAAAAATATTCTTAACTTTCCTTCTGACGTAACCATCAAGCTAGAGCAAAATTACAGATCAACTCCGCACATTCTCCAAGCAGCTAATCATTTGATTGCGCACAACAATGAAAGGCATCGCAAAGAACTTTGGAGCAGCCAAACAACTAGCGAACCTATTGTTCTTTTCCATGCGCCGACAGAACTTGAAGAAGCTCAATCCGTAGCACAGAGACTTGCTTGGTATAAAAAAAACAAAAACCTTCGCTGGAAGGACATGGCTATCTTATATAGATCAAATGCCCTATCCAGAACATTTGAGACCACCCTTGCTCAGGCTGCTTGGGAAGAAAATGGAACCTGGAAAAGAGGGATCCCCTACGAAGTCTTTGGAGGGACAGAATTTTACGAAAGAGCAGAGATCAAAGACCTCCTAGCCTACCTTCGTATTATGGAAAATCCAGAAGATGAAGAGGCTCTTTTACGAATAATTAATGTCCCGAGAAGAGGTATTTCTGAAAAATGTCTAGATCTACTAACCCAGCATAACCGTTCTCAAGGAATCCCCCTTTGGGATGTACTTCTTTCTTCTACCGATCTATTTTCTCCCTTACGAGACGATCTATCCGTTAAAGCTCTCACAGGGATTGAAAACTTTCTCACTCTCATAGAAAGAACAAAAGAAAAATTCCAAACAGGACCTCTTCATAAAACACTAGAAGCTTTCATCGAAGAAATCGAGTATAAAAAATCAATTAAAGATGATGCCAAAAGTGAAAAAATGAGAGAATTTAAGTGGGATAACGTCTTAAGTTGCATAGATGCTCTAAGCTCTTATGAAGAAGAAAAGAAGAAAGATCTATTAGACCCAACTCCAACATTACAAGATTTTTTAAGCACAACTCTACTCCAATCTCAGCCAGGACCAAAAAAACTAAAAGAAAATACAGATGACAAAGTACATCTCATGACAATTCATAGCGCTAAAGGGCTTGAATTTGAAGTGTGTTTTCTTGTCTGCCTAGAAGACCATCTTATGCCACATGAAAAAAGCGTAACTCAATCCGGGCTCGAAGAAGAAAGAAGGCTCATGTACGTGGCTATGACTCGAGCTAAAAAACACTTAATATTAAGCATGGCAAGAGAACGAAAAAAGATGGGGAAAAAAATAGTCACCTCTCCTTCAAGATTCCTCTTTGAAATCCCTCAAAATCTATTAAAAATCGTCTCTTACCAAACTCTTGATCCTGCCTAACTCAAGAATCAAATACTTTTTTCAAATCAGGTATCTTTTCAAGAGACCCTTTTAATCCACCTTGTTTAGCAATATACTCTTTTCCCCACTCCCCACACCAGTGAATGATTTTTGCGTAAAAAGGAACCCCTTCTGCCAGACGCCAATTATAAATAGGAGGAAGAATCTGTACTTTTTCTTCCCACTGATGAATAAGAAGAGAAAGTATATAATCATCTCCCCAATATAAGTGAGATTCATCAAGTGTTATACGGGCCCACTCTTGAACAAGCTTGCTTCCCTTACGAAAAGCAATTACACCCCCATTGAAAATCAATGGATTTTCAAATCCTTTCACCTTAGGAGAAAAACCTTCCGGAATTGCATCATCTGTTCGAACAATGGCTAGCTCTTTTTCTTCTAAGTAAGAAAATATTGGCTCTATAGAGCTTAACACCTCACAGTCAAGATCTATCCAGACGGTTTCTTCAAACGGGCTTAATAAACAAGCTAAAGGTTTTTTAAACCAAGCTTTTCTGGCTTGGCTGTAACTAGAACCATAAAGGTTCTCCCACTCTTTTTTGATTACGATCGAAGAAAAACTCTCTGTCACAGCAAGCAGCTCTCCTCTTTCTTGACACCAATCTCTAGCTTGTGATGTCATCCCAAAATCTACAAAAACAACAGGAAGCTGGTTACAACAGCTATATCTTTCCCACCACCAAGGCAATAACCATTCCAAATGAGAATCTGATCCGACAATAACACCTCTTTTCATCTGTTCATCCGATTATGTAGATTCAAACACCTTTTTTAATGCAGGCAAGCCATCAAGAAGACCTTTCAGTCCTCCTTGCTTAAGGATACAGGCCTTTCCCCATTCGCCACACCAATGAATAATTTTAGCATAAAAAGGGACCCCATCAGCAAGACGCCAATTATAAATAGGAGGAAGAACTTGTACTTTTCCTTGTAGTCGATGAATGATGGCTGAAAGGATATAATCATCTCCCCAGTACAAATGAGACTCAATAAGAGCTATACGAGCCCATTCTTTCACAATCTCACTCCCCTTACGGTAAGCGATTACCCCTCCATTAAAAAGCATTCGATCCTCAGGATCAGTCTCAGGAGAAAATCCTTCAGGAATAGCAGACACTCGATCTAAAGCAATAGCTAGATCCTCTTCCTCTAAATAAGAAAAGATAGACTCAATAGAACTTAACACTTCACAATCAAGGTCCATCCAGACAGTCTCATCAAAAGGACTCAATAAACAAGCTAACGGCTTTTTGAACCAAGCCTTTCTAGCTTGCCCGTAACTAGAACCATAAATCTCTTCCCATTCTTTTATCACAACCTCCGAAAAAACCACTTCTCTCACACTAAGCAGCTGCCCCCGTTCCTGACACCACTCTTTAGACTTATCTGTCATTCCTAAATCTACAAAAACAACAGGAAGTGTATTGCAGCTAGAATATCTTTCCCACCACCACTCCAATAGCCATTCCATGTGAGAATCTGAGGCTACAAGTACTCCTCGGCTCATCTATCTACCTATTTCTGTTTTTTTATTTTTTTATAAAACAAAAAATATATTTACTAAAGTTTTTTAATAGATATGGCCCAGTTAAACATTAAATACTGTTTTCAGTTCGGGCAATCCCGCTAAAGACCCCTTTTCAATAGATATTTTTTGCATATACAGGGATTCCTCGGCTTATCTATCTATTTTATTTCCCTATAAGACAATAATATTATTTATTAAATAACTTTTATTTTGATAATTTAATATAAAAAGAGCTATAGAGAGTACATTAACAATACAATGAGCCTTATAAATGAAAGCCATGATCTTAATAGCCAAAAATCAGCCTCTCATCTTACAAGATATCCCTATACCCATTCCAAAAGAGGATGAACTCCTTATAGAAATAGAAGCTTGCGGTGTATGTAGAACTGATCTTCACATCCTTGAAGGCGATCTTCCTCTACACAAAAAACCTCTCATCTTAGGACATCAGATCGTTGGGAAAATACAACAATTAGGAGGTAAGGTTCAAGATTGGAAAGTAGGGGACCGCGTTGGAATCCCTTGGCTAGCTTGTACCTGCAATGAATGTTGTTATTGCCTTAAAAAAAAAGAAAATCTTTGCGATAAAGCCCTCTTCACCGGTTATCACACACAGGGAGGTTATGCAGAGTACACGACTTGTAATGCAAAGTATGCTCTAGCTCTACCCAATTTCACTTCAGCTGTTGCATTAGCCCCTCTACTTTGCGCAGGACTCATTGGCTTCAGAGCCTACTTGGCTACAAAAGGGGCTCAGACTATCGGTTTTTACGGGTTTGGCTCTTCAGCTCACATCTTATTACAAATAGCCAAAGAGCAAAACAAAAGGATCTTTGTTTTCACACGTAAAGGAGATTTAGAAGGAAAAGCTTTAGCTAAAAAACTAGGGGCTGTTTGGGTTGGCGATTCTGATGAAATCCCCCCTGAACCCTTAGAAGCTGTGATTGTTTTTGCTCCTGCAGGAGAACTGATGGTTCAAGCTTTACAGGTTCTGCAAAAGGGTGGTATTTGCATTTCTGCAGGGATTCATATGACTGACATCCCCTCTTTTCCTTATAAGGATCTTTTCTTTGAAAAAGTACTTACCACAGTTTCTCATTTAACAAGACAAAATGGAAAAGACTTCTTTGCTTATATAAAAGACCATCCTGTTGAGACTATCACTCATACCTACCCTCTTGAACTTGCAAACGAAGCGTTGCAAGATCTTAAAGAGGGTAAAAAAAAGGGATCTTTAGTTTTGAAAATTAAATAGCCATACAAAGACGGGCAACAAAAGTCAGTGTTACAGGCCAATGAGAGTTTTTAACACCCCAAAATTTATGGGCGATATTTACAAGAGTCAACATGATCAAGGCAGGATACACAACTTCTAAGACAGGACCTAAAAATCTTGCAATCCCTGAAAAACCTAACGTAGACACGGAAAATCCAATAGCTAAAGTAATGATCATAGACACATGATGATTGACTTTCCCTTTAAGAACTTCTTTTTGTAAAAAATCAGAAAAAAGAGAAGCTAACACAATTGCTGTCGTAAAACAAGCGAGCACAATCAGAACACAAAGGCAAGGAGCTGCCATAGATCCTAGTGTCTGCCCTGCGATGTGGCGAAGCATCTCTTGAGGAGCTAGCGAAGATAAAGATGGGGCATATTTATGTCCCAAAACTACTAGCACGGTATAAACGGCAGCTAAAACGCCACCCCCTAAGCCAGCAGACTGCAAGAATATTTTTAAATAACCCTTTTCTGTAGTCTCTTGTTTTTTTGCTGATTGCAAGTGTTGAATCACAAAAACAGAAAAAAAGAAAGCAGCTAAGAGGTCCATCGTTTGATAGCCCTGAAAAAAGCCATTTTTAAAAGCATTCCAACCACCTACCTTATGCATTACAACTGCAACGGGGGCATCGCCCTGGAAAGCAAAAAACGCAATGGCTGCAATAGCTGTCAAAAGTAAAGGGGTAAGAATTGATCCTAGCATAGGTATTACAGTGTTTTTTTTAATTGTTGTAAGATAAATAGCTAAACAAAACACGAAGCTGGTTACAACAAGAGGGAGCGATGGCAATAAGCCTTCTACAGCTCCATGTGCTACAGTGAAACATCGGGCTAGGACGCCAAAGGGACCCATGAGAGCTAGGGCTCCAAATGAAAAAACAAATGTTCCCACTCCTCCTAAAGAAGAAAAGAAATTTTTTATAGATCCCTTATACAGCATCATTCCTAGTACACCTAAAAGAGGGACCACAACCCCAGTAAGTAAGATTCCTAGCGCGGCTAATAAAAAATGACCTTCACTTTGTTGACCGACTGTGATAGGGAATACTAAGTTACCAGACCCGAAAAACATCGAAAACAAAGCAAATCCAGTACTTAAAATTAATAGTTTTCTATTCATTAAACCTCTCTTATTTCCATAAAATGATACCATGTATTATTTTTTTTTGCAATGAAAAGAGACCTTTTTATTACAAATACTGACAAATTAAATTTTAATATATATAAAATCACTTAAAAACAGGAACATAATTCAAAATAAGCTCTTGTGTCACATTCTATCTTATTATAGAATCGGCAAAAAATCATAATTACAATACGGACCAAAATGAACATACCTGGATCTTTAAAAGACACAAATTCTCAAATAAATACCACTGAGCGTTGGGCAGAAAAAGCCCCTCCCAAAAAAACAGCTGATGAAAAAATTCAAAAGCTGTTTTTTAGCGATCCAAAAACCTCACCCACCTCTACCTCTTCAAAGAGCTTAAAAGACAACTCTATCACGGCACAAGACTCTTCCTCAAAAAGCACATCCCCTTTATCTAAAAGTTCCAGCTCTGCCTTTAGAATAATGCCACGCCTAATCCTACCAAAACCAGCAACAATCCCCGATGATTTAAAAGTAGTAGATTATGAAGCGGAGGAAACCTTATCTAATAAAACTTGCCAACGTTCATACAAAGAATCTAAGGACACTTGAATACTTCCCAACTGTTCATAGGTAAGAAGAGCTTCTTTAGGATCTAAATTCTCTTCCAGTTTTTTTTGCAAGGTGCGCAAGTTTCCCTCTGCGAGTAAAATAGCAGGCTCCATCCCCTCTAACTCCCTTTGCTCTTTATAAGGAAGTTTTTTAGGGCGGTTAACAGCTATAGCAGCCTTTTCTTCCTTTTCTTTTTTCTTTTCCAAATCTCGAGAAGCCTCTTCCCATTGGGATAAATCTGCAAAAAGCCCTTGCTCTTTATCTTGACCCAATCCCAAAATTTCAGTACAAACACGGTCCATCAAAAATCGATCATGGGAAATTAAAACAATAGCGCCTGGAAACTCAAGTAAACTATTTTCTATAACTTCCAATGTAGCAATATCTAGATCATTTGTTGGTTCATCTAAAAATAAAACATCGGCTGGCTGCAACATTAACCTAGCTAGCAAGATACGAGCTCTTTCCCCCCCGGACAAACAATGAACCGGAAGATTAAGTCGATCTGGAAAGAAAAGAAATTTCTTAGCCCATCCATTAACATGGATGAGTTGTCCTTGGAATTTCACAAAATCTCCTCCAGGAGAGAGGGCTTCTCGAAGGGTGATATTGGGATCCAAAGTCTCTCGATGTTGATCAAAATAAACAAGCTTTAGGTCTTGTGCATACTTCACAGTTCCTATATCTTGGGTGATTTCACCGGAAAGAATTTTTAAAAGAGTTGTCTTTCCTGTTCCATTTTTCCCTACAATTCCAAGACGACTTCTAGGAGAAAGTTTAAAATCTACTCCTTTAAAAAGAACTTTACCACCAAGGGATTTTCCTAAATTATTACAAACAATTAAATTTCGAGTCTCCCTTTCTGAAGAGACAAAGTCCACCCCAACCTTAGATGTTTGATTTCTTTGATTTAGCTCTTGTAAATCTTGTATAGCATTCTCAGCTCTTTCCATCCTCGATTTAGACTTTGTTGTACGCGCTTTAGGAGATCTTCTCATCCAATCCACTTCATCTCGCACTGTAGAAGCTAAGCTTCTTTCTTCTTCAAGCTGAGCCTTTAAAAACCCTTCTCTTCTTTCTGTAAAAGTAGACCAATTCCCATCACAAGTAAAAACTCCCTTAGGAAAACAACGATTCAACTCAACTACCTTCGTACAGATAACATCTAAAAAATGGCGATCGTGACTTACTATAAGATAAGAGGCTCTCTCTTTTTGTAAAAACTTTTCTAGCCAAGCGATACCCTCTAAATCTAAGTGGTTTGTTGGCTCATCCAAAAGAATAAGATCAGGCTCTTGCATAAGAGCCCTTACGATATCTAATCTTTTTTTCCATCCACCCGACAATCTTGAAGCTTCTTGCGTATAATCGGTAAATCCTGCCTTATGCAATAGGACTTGAGCTTTTACCCAGGCTTCGTCTTGAGAAAGCATCTTGTTTGATTCAAGCATAATCTGTTCAATAGTTTTTTCAGGGAATTCTGGAGATTGCCCCGCATAAGCAATTCTAACTCCCTGTTTTTTTGCTAACTTTCCTGAGTCTGAATCTTCCATACCTACTAAAATTTTTAATAGAGTAGACTTTCCTGCGCCATTAGGTCCTACTAACCCCATTCTGTCCCCTTCATAGAGGGAAAATGAGATATCAGTAAAAAGATTTTGAGATCCGTGAGATTTAGAAAGAGCGTGCGCACTAAGAATCAATGTCATGAAAATACCTTGTTTTTTATTCTTCTTTTTTTAAATTGCCTATTCATGATATCTTATTTTCGATAATGATTAAATTCATTTGTTTTGACTGCTTGCTTCAATTTTTTATTTTCCATGACTTTTCAAGTCTTGAGATTTTTGAGTGTATTGGCGAAAGGATGGCATAAAGTCAAAAATACCACAAAAATCCATCACCTCATGAGGAGACAACTAAATGGATACAATACAAGAAGCAACAGGCTTTGAAAGCCTAGGTCTTAAAAAAGAACTATTAGATGGCTTAACAAAATTAGGTTTTAAAACACCAAGCCCTATTCAACAAGAAGTCATACCTCTTATTTTAACAGGTGTTGACGTTATAGGACATGCGCAAACAGGAACAGGAAAAACAGCTGCTTTTTCTCTCCCTGCTCTAAACCTTTTAAAAAATACAGGAAAGGCAGAAATTCTTGTTATCACTCCTACAAGAGAACTTGCTTCTCAAGTTAGTGAAGAAATTTCTCGCTTAGGTACTTTTTTACACATAAGAACAGCAACTGTATATGGTGGAAAGTCCTTCCAAACTCAAATCGATGCCATCAAAAGAGGCGCTCAAGTAATTGTAGCGACACCAGGTCGACTACTAGACCTCTTGCAAGGTAAGAAAATCCCAGCAATCAACCCATCTATCGTCATCATCGACGAAGCTGATGAAATGCTTGATATGGGCTTTTTAGAAGACTTACAAGCAATTTTTGAATTTCTTCCTGCAGACAGACAAACCTTGATGTTTTCAGCTACTATGCCTTCTGCTATTCAATCACTAGCTAGAAATATTTTAAAAAATCCAGTTGTTGTCAAGGCTGCGCAAACTCAAACCTGCAACGATGACATCACACAACACTATTGTGTCATGCAAGATCACGAAAGAGATGAAGCTGTTATTCGTCTTTTTGAAGCCATTGACATGGGGAAATCTATCATCTTCTGTAAGACTAAAAAAGAAGTTGACAGACTGACACAAGTTTTCACACAAAGAGGACAATCTGCTAGCTCTCTTCATGGAGATATGGAACAATCTCAAAGAGAACAAGTAACACAACAGTTTAGATCAGGAAAATGTATGATCCTTGTCGCTACAGACGTAGCAGCAAGAGGTCTTAACATTGTAGATGTCAGCCATGTTGTTAACTATCACCTTCCCTTTGATCCTGAAAACTATGTACACCGCATTGGCCGTACAGCTAGAGCTGGTCGAAAAGGATCTTCTATTACTTTTGTAACTCCTAAAGAGTATAGCAAACTTGTATACTTCCAAAAAGTTATCAAAGGAACGATGGAAAGACTTTTTATTCCTTCTAAGCAACAAATCCGCGCTTTCCAAATACAAAAGATTCTTGGCCAAATTAAAGACCAAGTCCCTTCTGCTGACATTCCAAATGTTGTGAATTCAGTTCAAGAGACAATGGATCTTCAAACACTATCTTCTAAGCTCTTAAGCTGGATCTTAGCTAAGAATCCTATCAACGGACCTGAGACTATTGGAATTTTAGATGCCATTTCTGCTGCAAAACCTGTTTCAGAAAGACGTGACACTCGAAGATCTTTTGGATCTCAAGGTAGAGGAAGACCAGAAAGATCTTACTCTGATAATTTTGGATCTCAAGGTAGAGGAAGACCGGAAAGATCTTATTCTGATAGTTTTGGATCTCAAGATAGAGCAAGACCTGAAAGATCTTACTCTGATAATTTTGGATCTCAAAATAGAGGAAGAACAGAAAGATCGCAACCTGACAGTTTTGGATCCTATCCAAAAAAGAAATTCGATCATCCTGCTGGAATTAAGAAACCTAAAAAGAAATTCTAAAAAGAAATTCTACAACAAAAAAGCTTCGCCTTAACTATAGGCGAAGCTTTTTTTTTATAAGGAACTTTCATGCTACAAGTAGACAACCTTTGTAAAAGTTATTCTGGAGTCCCCCTATTCACGGAGCTTTCCTTCTGTATTCAAAAAGGAGAACGCTGTGCTTTTGTTGGAAGAAATGGCTCAGGTAAAACAACTCTTTTAAAAATTCTTAAAGGAGAAGAAAACTCTGATGGAGGCAACGTCCGCTGCCCTAAAGGATATAAACTAGGCTTTTTAGAACAACATATTCAAATAACTGAAGCTACTGTACTAGAAGAAGCCTTACATGGCCCCATACGAAAACAGCCTTATGAAGTAGAAAGCATCTTATTCGGACTTGGATTTGACGATCTCATGCTTGATGCTGATCCTGCTTCTTTATCTGGAGGTTATCACCTAAGACTTAAACTAGCAAAACTTCTTGCCGAAGAACCGAACTGCCTTCTTCTAGATGAACCGACTAACTATCTAGATATAGCAGGTCTTCGTTGGCTAGAAAACTACCTTAAAAAATGGAAAGGGGAAATCGTCTGTATTTCCCATGACCGAGGTTTTTTAGATGCTATAGCCACCCATACTATGGGCCTTCATCGCCAAGAGATCAGAAAGTACCAAGGTAATACAGAAAATTACTACCAAAAGATCTTGGAAGAAGAAGAAATTTATGAAAAAACTCGTCTTAACCTCGATAAGAAAAAAAAACATGCAGAAGAGTTTATTGAACGCTTTGGAGCAAAAGCTAGTAAAGCTGCTCAAGCTAAATCTAAAGAAAAATCTTTAGCTAAACTTCCCGTTCTCACACAGCTAGCCTCTATCTATGACCTTTCCTTTTCTTTTTCTTACCTCCCCTTTTCAGGAAAGAAAATGACCACATTAAATGAAGTCTTTTTCTCCTACACCCCAAGCGTTCCTCTTATCCAAGATGTTTCTTTAGAAATTGAAAAAGGAAAAAAGATCGCCATCATCGGGAAAAATGGAATGGGTAAATCCACTCTTTTACAATTAATAGCAGGAGAACTTACTCCACAAGAGGGAGTCCTTTGGAGATCAGATCAAACAAGAGTTGGTTACTTTGGTCAAACTAACGTATCTCGTTTAAATCCTGAGCTAACCATTGAAGAAGAAATTGCCTTAGCAGGTCCAAACCTCCCCTACTCTCGTATCAGAGCCATTTGCGGCCAAATGATGTTTAGTCAAGATGCCGCCAGAAAGAAAATATCTGTTCTATCTGGGGGAGAAAAAAGTCGAGTCCTTCTAGGGAAAATCTTAGCTGGACCTACGAACCTTCTTCTTTTAGATGAACCTACTCACCACTTGGATATCGAATCCATAGATGCCCTATTGCAAGCTATTGAAGTTTTCGAGGGATCTATTGTCTTAGTTACTCATAGTGAAGAATTATTAAAGAAAATGGGAACCGACTATCTCATCATTGCAGAAAAAGAAAACCAACGTATTTTCTTAGGAACCTACGAAGAATTCTTAGAAAAGGACGGCTGGGATGAACCTATTATCCAGAAAAAGGTTAAAAACGTATTACCTCCTCAGAAGAAGCCTGCTTCAAATAAAACAGCTCAACTAGAAAATCAGATAGAAAAAGAAGAAAAAGAGCTCCAAGAGGTGGAAGCGCTTCTCGCCCTTTCTTATGAAAAAAATACTCTTAAAGAAAGTGAGAGACTTCTTTTAGCTTCAGAAAAGCTTAAGCAAAAGATTGATGAAGCTTACCTAGAGCTCAATAAGCTATACGAAGTATAATTAAGATCCATTTTGTACCCTACCATGCCTAATATACCATCAATATGGCATGATAGGGTGCATTTTGTACTAAAAATTCGAACTCAAAAAAATCTAACGCAGCTCATTTCAATACTTATTATTTATATATACTTTAATAAAATCGTTCTCAAAAATACTTCATTTAACATTACTCTATTAGGTGTTTTTCATGTCTTCTTCTATATCTTTAAAAATGGAGACTATCCATTCCAGCACCTTCAGCTCAGGATACTAAAGTAACTAGAGTTAGGAGCAAGTCTTTTGAAAATAAAGATGTTACTCCTCCTTCCCCTAAACTCACAAGAGCCCACTCTCTTTCTGATCTTGACGCCCTTTCTGCAACATCTAAAAAATGCACTCATGTACTCCTTACAGCTCCTACATCAAAGACCGCCAAGGTGGAAGAAGGTAAATCTTACGATAAAGGAATCTATCACGACCGTTTTAAAGGAGAATACAAATCAAATCCGAGTCTTTGGGGATTTAGCCACTGCACCGTAAAAGAAGGTAATTTCTACCGCTGCTTCATCACTCCTACTGAGGCGATAAAAAGTCGAAAAGAAAAGACTAGGCTTAGCGATTATCATAGAGGGTTACAGCTAGAAGAAATCGCAGCAAAAAGAACAGCAGCTTCTTACCAAGAAATTGGCCTGCCAAAAAAGAAGATCCATCCTTTAGGCCAAAAAACTTTTTATCTATATGATTACAAAAGTGGTTTAAAAATACGTAAAGTAATCGATTTATCCCATTCTGAAACAGTCTTACTCGAAGACTGTGATCACATCAAATTCTCCTCTAGGAAAGAACTCTTTCGCTTCTTTTCCCATACTCTTCATCAACTAGACGCATTGCATAAAGCAGACATTTGCCATATGGACATCAAACCTGCTAACATCTGCAAAACAAAGAATAACTCTTTTCAAATCATAGATTTGAATGATTGCCTTGATTTTTCTGATGAAAAAACCGCTAATAGACTTCAAACCGGAGATGTTACTATGAGTACGGTCATGACTCTTCCTTCACTAAAGGCTAAATTATCAGGACAAGCAAACCTACAAGAAGCCCAAGCTTTAGCTATATCTTGCGATCTTTTCGCAACGGGATCTACATTTTATCAAATGGCTCATGCCTTCTCTAAAGGACTTTCTCTTGTAGACTGTAAACAAAAATCAAAAACCGATCACTATCCGCACCAATTTATTAACAGGTGCCCCTCTCAGCTCAAAGAGGATTCTGAATTACAAAAAATGTTAAACATATTTAATCCTCAACAAAGGTAACTTATCAAGGCAATGGTATCTTTTGATCATACAAAAGCTCCCACTTCAGAAGTCTTAAAAGAGGCTTTCCCTATTCCTAAGAGTACATTTATACAAAAACCAAAAGAAGCCATCCAAGACTCTAAACCAAAAATGGAAGTTAAAAAAGATGGAATTCAATCGCAAAGTTTAAATGCGGCAACAACAGATGTAGTTACTTCTGAAAATTGCTATACGACAATACAGAAACTACTATGGGGATAACAAAAATTAGAAGACAAAAGCTTTAATAGGATAGTTATAAAATAACAACCTCAAGGCTTTTGCGCTTTTAAAAGCTCTTCGGCTCGTTTTTCTGTTATGTCTCCATAACTTTCTCCTCCAAAGGAAAGTCCCGATTCCATGGTCTTATGCTGCCAAGATTCCGGCAAAATAATATAGCCATGAGCATCGTTGGTTAGCCCAAAAATTGAGACATGAGTAAAGCCTAATGTACTTCCGAATTCTTTTAGCTTTTTGTCATAAAGGCAACTAAGCTCGCCTGGTATTGTTATGAAAGCATGAAACCGATTTAAAACAATCAAGTTCATCTCTGTTTTATAAAGGTCCATAGGGAGAATAAGCCCAAAGGGCGTCGCCTTAGGGGTAAAACTATAGGACTCTTTTTGTGTAGCGATCTGTAAGGTTTCTTCTGCCTTCACTCTATCCCAGATTGTCTTTACAGTTCCTGCTAATGATTTGGCTAAGTGATCACAAGAATCAAAAAGATCCTCTTCATTAGAAATAACAGGAAGTATATCTCCTTGGGCTCCATTGAAATAAATAGGCTGCATCTTGCCGCCTAAAGAAGTCTGTAAATGATCTCTTGTATAGCCAACAAAGTCTGCTGAAAAAAGACGATTTTGACTTTTCAATATAGTAGGATGTACTGGATAGTTAAATAAAACAGCTAAAGGAGCGTCTTCTAAAGTCGTAACTTTGATAACAGTGACATCAGAAAGAGGAGTAACATCCTTTGGATAAAGGCCTCGATATTTGCTTAGAACCCCTGCCTTCTCATAGCCGATTCCCACTTTAGCGAGGATCCTATTTTGGTAGGCCTGAAAGATTGCTTCCACAGTTCTTTCTATATAAAATTGGGTAATATCTACGCTGTAGACTCCAGCTAAACTTTCTCCTAACCCCGGAATATTTAGATAGGCTCCGCCTCCAGAATGTGTATGGGAAGAGGCTATATATATCTCACAATCCGCAAGCTCTCGCTTGCTATGAACTTTTTGCGTAATAGCGCTTACCATATCATAGGTAAAACCTAAATGATCTACACTGCAAAAAGCGATCTTCTTTTCTCCGTTATCGATAAAAAGAGCAATGGCTAAAAGAGGATCATGAATCCCTTTCATTCCCTCTCCCTTACGATCTGTATATCCCGCAGAAGGAGTTCCTATAGGAGGCATTATCTCAGTTTTACCAACCCCAGCACTGATGGTAGCCATGCCAAAGGCTGGAAGAATAAGTAGACATAAAAAAAGCATGTAACGAAAAGCTATCTTCATAAAGACCTCCAAATTCAATCTGCCCATTATGCCTGATTATAAAACCCCTTTCAATAAAAATTCATTTAATATTTCTTAATCCCCGGCGCCGACATCCTTTACATCTGTAGAAAGTAACCACACAGCCGAGCAAAACCTTTATAATTAAAGATTTAACAAAGTTAACGATTCTCAACAGACATAAAAATCAAGCAGCAAACAGCTATTTATGCTATTTGCTGCTACTTTTTCTTGGGCAAAAATCAAGCAGCAAACAGCTATTTATGCCATTTGCTGCTTGATTTATTCATCAAAAAAACAGTATACTCATGGAATAAAATGCAGGAGAACCTAGTGAAACCAGCCCAGTTTATAGGACGTAAAGCAGAGTTGCTTAGACTTAAAGGACTTTTAGATAAAAAAAGTGCCAGTCTTATTGTTGTTAGAGGTAGAAGACGTATTGGAAAAAGCAGACTTCTTGCAGAATTTGGAAAAGAAATGAAAAGTTACTTCTTTTCTGGAAATCCCCCGGCTCCCAAGACAACAGCCCAAACTCAGCGTAATGACTTTGCACGCCAGCTAGAGAGAACTGGTATTCCTGGGATCAGTCCCGATGACTGGAGTAATCTCTTCTGGCACCTTTCCAAGGAAGTTACAAAAGGTCAAATCCTTATTGTATTCGATGAGATCTCATGGATGGGAGGAAAAGATCCTCATTTCTTAGGCCACTTAAAAACTGCTTGGGATATGTATTTTAGCAAGAATCCAAACTTAATTATTGCACTTTGCGGATCCGTATCTTCATGGATTGAAAAAAACATCCTCAGCAATACAGGATTTCTAGGAAGAATTACTCTCGATCTTACACTTGAAGAACTTCCTCTAGAGGTTTGTAATGCTTTTTGGCATCCAAAAGAAAAGCGCATTACCTCTTATGAAAAATTCAAGCTTTTATCTGTGACCGGAGGCGTTCCCCTCTATCTGGAACAACTCAAACCAAATCTTCCTTCAGAACAAAATATTCAAGAACTTTGCTTTACTAAAGGAGGTTTGCTTGTGCGAGAGTTTGATGAAATCTTCTCGGATCTTTTTTCTCGTACTAAAGCTAGACATAAAGAAATTGTCCTTTGTCTTGCTAATGGACCAAAAGAGCTTATCCAAATTTGTAATGAATTAGGAAAAAGCTTAGGAGGAGTCTTCAGTAACCATCTAGATGAATTGGTAAAGGCAGGCTTTGTAAAAAGAGACTTTACCTGGGATCTGAAAAATGGAAAAGAAGGGAAACTAAGCCGTTTTCGTTTAAGTGATAATTATTTGCGTTTTTATTTAAAATATATAGCTCCTAATCGTTCTAACATCGAAAAAGAAAACTTTTCCACTTTAATGACTCAGCTTCCAGGGTGGGAAGGCATAATGGGATTGCAGTTCGAGAATCTTGTTGTCCATAACAGAAAAACTCTTTGGAAAATGTTAGGAATCTCTCCACAAGAAATAATAATGGAAGGTCCATTTTTTCAGAATTCTACAACCAAGCAAGCTGGGTGTCAAATTGACTACATGATTCAAACTCGCTTCCTTAATCTATATGTATGTGAGATCAAGTTCTCCAAGAACTTAGTTGGCTATAAAATTATCGAAGAAATGGAAAAAAAAAGAAAGAGTTTGAAAATCCCCAAAAACTGCTCTATCCGACCTGTGCTCATTCATGTAAATGGAGTAGAAGAAAGTGTTTTAGATGAGAGATATTTTGATAAAATAATCGATTTTGGTCAGTTATTAGACGAACAATTTTAGATTGTTACCCTAAAGCCCCTTAAAATAAACAAGATTAACCCTTCATACTTAACTAGGAATTGCTAATGCTAAGCTATATATTTTCAATCTTAATCCTATCCTTCGCTTATATCTCAACAAGCCCTTTGACAGCAGAGGAAAGCTTCCTTCTTATTGATGGCTCATCGAAAGAAATAGTATGTGAAATAGGAACTTCTACCCATGAACGGGCTAGTCCTTGTTCTACTTTTAAAATCGTATTAAGTTTGATGGGATATGATGCAGAAATTTTAAAAGATGAAAAAAACCCAAATTGGGCTTTTCAAGAAGGCTACGATACCTACCTGGAATCATGGAGGGCTCCTCAAAATCCAACATCTTGGATGAAAGAGTCCTGCGTCTGGTATTCTAAGCTACTAGCTTACGAATTAGGATTAGAAAAAATTCAAAGCTATTTAGCCCTATTAGAATATGGGAATCAAGACCTATCTGGAGGATTAGAAAAACTTGGCTCAACAAATCCTGCATGGATAAATTCTTCTTTAGAAATTTCTCAAAAAGAACAGGTTGATTTTATCCAGAAAATGATTAACGAAAAACTTCCTATTTCCCAAAATGCCATTCAAAGGACAAAAGTACTTTTGTTTAAAGAAGAATTACAGAGTGGATGGAAACTGTTTGGAAAAACAGGAACAGGTAAAGGAAAAGAAGGAATACTTGGCTGGTTTGTAGGTTGGATAGAAAAAGAAAATTGCACTTATGTTTTTTCTTATAACATTCAAGGTCAAAATATTGATATTTCCCAAAGGATTCCTAGAGTTAAAGAGCTTCTTCAACAAACAGATATTTTCCAACATCTATGAATTTTTGCACTATGAAAGTCCATAGGGATGGTTTTTTTAGAGATATCCATGATGGAGCAGTTGGGAAACTGTGTTACATCAAAGGTGAATTTACGAGAGTTTGTACTAAAAAAGATCACCCCATTTTCTTTTAAAAGCTGAAGAGCTGAAGAAAGAAGAAAGATGTAATCGATTTGAATATCGAAAAATTGATCCATTTTTTTAGAACGGGAAATCGTTGGGGGGTCTATGACAATTACATCATATCTATTCTTGGAGTGAGATTCACTTTCTAAAAACTTTAGGCAATCTTCACGAACAAGGGTATTACTTTCTAAGGGCAGGTTATTCAGTAAGAAATTATCGTAGGCCCACTCAAGATAGGTATTTGACATATCTACAGTTTTGGTGGAAGTAGCTCCAGCTACTGCCGCTTGCACACTAAAAGCACCTGTATAGGCAAAAAGATTTAGTAGACTTTTCCCTTCAGATTCTTTAGCTACGAGTTGTCTTGTCTCTCTATGATCTAAAAAAAGCCCGGTATCTAAGTAGTCTCTTAAGTTCACTTTAAACTTAACACCATGCTCTAATACTGCAAAAAACTCTTGCGAATCTTCTGCTTTAGAATACTGTTCTTTTTCTTCTCTTTTAATCCTTGTTCTCCAATAGACATCTTCTTCTTTCACATTAAAAAGGGACTTAAGCGTATCCATTACCAAATGATAAAGCTCTTCTTTAGGTTCTTCTTCTTCTCGAGAACCTGCAAAGTAATGAACAGAAAAGCGCCCATCATAAAAATCTATCGCAACAGGATATTCTTTAATGTCTTTATCATAGATGCGAAAAGCATTTGTCTCTGTTTTCTTCGCCCACTTCCGCAAGTGTTGATAATTTTTTCTGATTCTATTTTTCAAGGGAGAAGTTTTATCTTCTCCATTTTCAAGGAGCGGAAGAAAGTGCATCATATAAAAAATCTATACCTAAAAAAATTAATAAGACAGTAGTTCGTAACCTTCAACACCGATCACAAAAAGGCTAAATACAACCAAAAATATAAGAAGGGCCTTCAGACTATAGGAATTAGGTTTTTGTAAGGATTGCCGCATCTTTACAAAAAGAGCCACCGGTAATAGTCCATTTAAAATGGATTCTCCAAAACCACCCGCAACACCAAGAGCTTCTTCAAAAAGAGAGGGCTTTAATAATACACACACAAAGGGAGGAATAAGAGTACACAAACAACATATAAACCGACTAACTCTCTTTTTATTTTCCTTAAATCCATCTCGAATGAAATCAACAAAAGAAAAACTTACCCCTAAAAAAGAAGTAGTTAAAGCAAAAAAAGCAAATACTTGTCCCCATATATAGAGCGACTGTCCTCCTGAGGCTGCTTGTAAAGCATAGGTAACTGGAACCCCAAGAGTCCTTGCTTCTTCTAAAGCTGAAATGGGAACAGCCCCTAAAACCAAACCAATCCATACAAGATAAAAAACAAACGCTAAAAAAGTTCCCCCAACAATCGATATCTGTAAGGTCTTCTTCTCTTTATCCAGGTAATTTGTTAAGGAAGGGACAATGTTGTGAAATCCAAAAGCGCTAAATAATACAGGGATTGCAGCTGTTGCAAAAGAAAACTTCCAAGAAGAAAGCGCTTCCATTTGTATATTAGCACTCCCTAAAGTGATTAAAATCGCATAGGAAATAAACATTCCAATAGCCAATAAAAAATTCACTTTGCTAATGAATCGCACCCCTAATAAAATGACCCCCCCAAATAAAAGAAGGAAAAGGATTTTTGCTAAAGAAGGTGCAAGAGTAATTCCTAACAAAGAGACCACCTGACCTAAAAGAGGAGCTCCCCCAGCAAAATAAGCGACAAGAAGGCAATAATAGAGGAATAAAAATAAAATTCCTGCAATCCATTTTCCTTTACGTCCGAGGAACCTTCCTGAAAGAGAAATTAAATTGGCTCCTGCCGGCATTTTAAGAGTCACCTCTAACAGTAAAAGGCCTGTAACCGCCATAAAAACCCATACAAGGGCCGTTACATAACAAGCAGACCCAAAATTTACCCCAGCCATTAAAGAGGGTATCCCTAGCATTCCAGCCCCAACAGTAGTGCCAAATACCATAGAGATCCCTGTACAAAGCTTGCTCAAAGAAATTGTTTTTTTTATATCACAAGGGATCACGTAGCCACCTCTTCTTCTTTAAGAGTTTTCTTAACTCTGGAAAGAACACTTTCTTTAGTTGTATTCCAAAGAGGCAGTAAGAGCAGAACTGAACATAAAGCCGAAATTTCCATACAAATAAAAAAACCTTCCCAACTCAAACAATCTAATACTTTTCCCAAAGGATATCCTGCTAAAGCAGATCCTAGGTAAGCAATCCAACTAGCCAGACCTGTAGCCGTTGCAGAAGCCTGTTTATGCGCAAATTCAGCAACAGCAACCCCAATAAGCATCTGAGGTCCAAACGTTGCAAAACCGATCATAAATACCATACAAGAATCCATCCAAGCATGTCCTCCGGGAATAAACCACACACTTCCAACAGAAACAAAAAGCAAAAGGGCAAATAAGGCATTTACAGGCCCTCTTTTAGCTCTAAAAGCACGGTCTGACAGCCAACCTGCTGAAAAACCTCCTAAAAAGCCCCCTATATCAAAAAGAGAAGCTATTCCGCTAGCTCCCACTTGACTATATCCCTTAGATTCCATCATAAAAAGTGTCGTCCAGTCGCCTATCCCGGTCCGAATGAAATAAACAAAAAAATAAGCAACAGCTAATAGCCAAATATATTTATTTTTTAGAACACTAGAAACTAGCTGTTTACTGGAAAGCTTCTCTTGATGTTCTTCTGTTTTTTTAGTGTCTGCGTAATCATTACGAAACTTTTCTATAGGAGGAAGCCCTAGGGTTTGAGGGATATCTGATAATCGATTAAGTAAAAATAATCCACCCATAATAGACAATACGCCCGGGATAAACATAGCCCAGCGCCAACCGAATTGAACTAAACAAAATGTTACAATTCCAACAGCTAAAATGCTACCCACGTTTTGAGAAAGGGCCCATATAGACCACCAAGAACCTCGTTCTGAATGAGAATACCAATAAGAGAGCAGCTTAACACAAGGAGGCCATCCGAACCCTTGAAACCAAGCATTTAATCCCCAAAACACAGTAAATAAGAATAAGGACGAGGAAAAACCAAATAAAATATTAAAAATACCCGTTAAAATGAGACCTAAAGCCATAAAATATCGAGGATTGGCCTGATCTGAAAGAACCCCACTAAAAAATTTACTAATTCCGTAGGTTAAAGAGAAGATGGTTCCTATTAAGCCTAAATCCCCTTTATCTAAATTAAGCTCAACCATAATAGCAGGCATAGCAAAAGCAAAACTTTTACGAGTAAAATAATAAAAGACATACCCCAAGAACATTGAATATAAGATACGAACACGCCAATGCTTGTATTTAACCTTAACATGCTCTAAATCAGTTATCTCTGGCGTGATTGGGGCGGATTTTAAAAAACGTAAAGCAAAACTCATCGTATCCCTTAAACTTTTTAGGTAATACTAGGTTACCCTAAATCGGAGATTTAGAAAAATGAATAGATTTTAACCTTAGATTAAGATATTCTAATGATATATGAAACAAGAACTTTTAAGCCTTACCACTCTAAAGTATTTTTGCGACTCTATTCGATTAGGGGGTCTTTCTGCAGCGGCAAAAGCAAATTTTGTTACGCAATCTGCTATTAGCCAGGGCATTTCAAAGCTAGAAAAAACTTTAAACACCTCTCTTCTTATCCACCACCCTAATAAGTTACAACTTACCCCTCAAGGAGAGATGGCTTTTCAAGAGGCTTTAAAAGTTTTAGAAAGTATTAAACAATTTCATCACACCCTCTTACAAGATCAATCTATTCTCACAGAAACATTAGAATTTGCCTGCACTCCTAGTTTTGCTCTAGCCGTCATCCCCCCTTATATTAAAAGGTTTCAGCAAGAACACCTCAATGCTAAGGTGAATTTCTACTTAGGAGAAAGCCCCATTATTATAGAACAAGTAAAAACTGGAGCTGTGGATTTTGGAATTCTACCCTTAGAAATTTGTCAAAATGAACAATGTCAATTTTATGAAGAAGATCTTTCTAAGTTTGAAAAGCAAACCATCTACTCAGGAAGTTTTCATCTATATGCTTCTAATAAAATCAAACGATCTGATCAAAAGAAACTAGGATTTATCTTAACTCCCTCTCATCACAAAGAAACCTCCCTTTTGAGCGAATCCTATTACAAGAAATACGAAAAAAAACTCACTACCATCCTAGAAGTCAGCAATTGGGAGCTTGTAGCCAGTCTTGTAGAAGAAGGCTTAGGGGTTGGTTACCTACCTGATTATATCGGAATAAAATACAAAAACCTTTTGGAGCCTTGTGATTTCGGAATAGAAAGACATCAATACAGAATCAGCGCTATCTTTTTACGTGGAGCTCATCTGCGCAAAAGCAGTAAAGTCTTCCTCTCTTATTTTTCCTGACTTTCCTTTGACATCTTTTCTTTTTTTAATCTTTCTATTTTTTTTTCTACAATATGCATCTTATCTTTTTGATGTTCAGCCAAAGCATATTCTCTTCTAGATTCTAAAGCTAAATCTTCATTTTTTTGCCATCTATGAGCTAGGTTCAGATGTTCTTTGATATTCTTTTGATACTGTTTTCTCATAATTTCTAAAGATTCTATCTGATTATCCAACTCCTTTATCGAATTTTTACTAAACGATTCTAGGTCAGAATATCCTACAAATATAAAAAAAATAAAAGCCAAACCCAATAGGCTAAACATTTTCTTCATCTTCCCTCCTGTGTAACAGAAATTTTTATTGATTGATAATCTTTCTTCATTCATTCTCTCTAAAAAAACATTAACTATACTATATTAATTTAATAACAAAACGTGTAAAAAAAAGCATGATGACATTACTGTTATTTTATGTAAAAAAATGGAGAAACATGAACAAACTATTCTCAACCTTAGTAATTAGTTTAGTTTTTTTTACAAACTTTTGTATAGCTAATTCTTTCCAGTGCTTTGACTCTCCCTCAAAAGGAGATACATTCGATCACCAGACAATTTTGTTTTCCGGCAATACCAATCTCCCCTTAGCAGAAAAAATAGCGAACTATCTTGGCACCACTTTAGGCTCAGTTATCTTAAAAAAAATCAACGACACAGAAATCTGTTTTCCCAAAGAAGATAGCATTCGAGGTAAAAATGTGCTTATTCTACAATCAAGCTGCAGCTCTTCAGGACAAAACCTCAATGACAATCTAATGGAGCTCTATCTGCTTGTCCGAACAATGAAAAGAGCTTCTGCTGCCAGCATCACAGCAATTATCCCCTATTATGGATATACTCGCCAAGATAAGAGACTCCATCAAAGAGCTCCCGTCTCCACCTCTGATATAGCTCTATTTTTAGAAGTCGCTGGAGTAGATCGCGTTGCCACCCTAGACCTCCATGGAGGACAAATTCAAGGATTTTTCCGCAATACCCCTGTTGACAATCTCTATGCTGCTTCTTTATTTGTTCCTTACTTCGCAGTAAAAGATCTTTCCAATGTCGTTGTTGTTTCTCCTGATATTGAGGATATAGAGAGGGCTAAAAAATTTGCAGAGGGATTAGAAACATATGGTATCCCGACCGAGATGGCCGTTGTTACAAAACAACGCGGAGCATTCGGAAAAGTTCAATCCCTTACTTTAGTAGGGAATGTACAAGATGCAGATGTGATCCTAGTAGATGATATCTGTTATACGGCAGATACTTTGATTAAAGCAGCGCAACTACTTCACGAACAAGGAGCTCGAAGGATCTTTGCCATAGTTACACATCCTGTATTCTCAAATAACACCTTAGAGGAAATTGGAAATTCCATTATAGAGGAAATGGTCATAGCAGACACCATCCCCCTGCGCGAAAGCGCCCCTTCTAATATTCGCTCCATTTCTGTAGCCCCTCTATTAGGTACTGCCATCAGAAAAACTCCTGTTGGAAATTCCTTAGCAGACCTTTTTCCTTAACCCAAAACTCTAGCTAAAGAACAGTACATGTTTCGATATCACTCTCTTTCCTCTGAAGAAAAAGAAATTATTATCCATAAGCAGACAGAAAAACCCCATAGCGGCTTGTACAATGACTTTCATAAAATAGGGGTTTTTGTCTGCAAAAAATGTGATCATCCTCTCTATCTTTCTCAAAATAAATTCTCTTCACAGTGCGGATGGCCGAGTTTCGATGAAGAAATTTCAAATCATGTGCAAAAGATTCCAGACCAAGATGGCTATCGAACAGAAATCCTATGTAATCGCTGTCATGGACATCTTGGCCATGTTTTTACAGGGGAGCATTTCACTGCTACAAATACTAGACACTGCGTAAATTCCCTTTCCCTATCCTTTGTCTCAGCCTTTACCTCCGAGGGGCATGAAAGAGCCCTTTTTGCAGGAGGGTGTTTTTGGGGTCTTCAACATCTACTTAAAGAGCCACAAGGTGTTTTATATACAAAAGCTGGATATATAGGGGGGCATGTTACAAATGCAACCTATGAAGAAGTCTGTACGGGCCTAACAGGACACGCAGAAGCCGTCGAAGTTGTTTTTAATCCAAAAATCATCAGTTATAAAGAGATGGCAAAACTGTTCTTTGAAATCCACGATCCCACACAAAAAATGCGACAAGGACCCGACATTGGAGAGCAATATCGTTCTGCTATTTTCTATCTTACAGAAAACCAAAAACAAATAGCTGAAAAATTAGTCTTATTTTTAAAAGAGCAAGGGCTTCCCGTTGAAACCAAAATCACTCCAGCAGGGCCTTTTT